>JAPYQV010000190.1 GCA_029937205.1 Alphaproteobacteria bacterium | reverse complement strand
ATCGGTCTGGAGAATTTCCTCGAGGTTGGTCAATTCCTCGGGATCGCCGTCCCAAACGAAAGTGCCATTATCGACCAGATAAATGTGATCACCAAAATCGACGATCCGGCTGATATTTTCCTCGACGATCAGGATCGTACGGCCTTCGGCCTTGAGCTGGCGAATGACATCATAAATCAGGTCGACCGCGATCGGCGCGAGACCAAGAGACGGTTCATCAATAAGCAGAATTTTGCCACCCGTCATGAGGCCACGGCCGAGCGCGAGCATGCGGCGCTCGCCGCCCGAAAGCGTGTTCGCGTGTTGTGATTGCCGTTCCTCAAGGCGTGGAAAAATTTTAAACACGGTTTGAATGCGTTGTTCCAGCTCAGCGTAAGCGTCCGGTAGATAGGCGCCCATGTTCAAATTATGGCGTACCGACATTTCGGGAAAAACATGATCGCCCTGCGGAATATGCACAACACCCTTGGCAACGATTTTTTCCGGCTTGGTGCCCTTTAGGGAATCACCATCGAGCCGGACATCTCCCGCCATTAGCGGAATAAGCCCGGAGATGGTTCGCAGCAATGTTGTCTTGCCGTGCCCGTTGGGGCCGATAATGCCAACGGCGGCACCCTCATTGACGTTAAACGAAAGACCGCGCAACACCGCCTGGCGGTGATAGCCCGACGTCAATCCTTCCACTTCAAGAAGCGCCATGGTGTCCATCATGAAGTTCTTCGTCGATGATGTGATCGAGCCGGCGTGCCGCGCCCTCGCCGAGATAGACTTCAACCACCGTCTTATCCTTGGTCAGGCCTTCCGCCGAGCCCTCATAAATCTTGCTGCCATGATGCATGATCATGACGCGGTCCGAAAGCGCCACCAGGAAGCGCATCACATGTTCGATCAATACAATCGTCAGCGATTGATCTTGGTGCATGCGCCGTACCAGGGCCATAACAAGATCAATCTCATCCACATTAAGGCCGCCCACCGGCTCATCCAGGAGAATGAGTTTGGGCCGGGTGGCAAGCGCACTCGCAATCATCAATAGTTTGCGCTGCAGGATGGGAACATCTTGCGCAATATCATTTTCGTAATTTTCGAGGCCGGTGAATTCAATGACCTCATCGGCCAGGTCTTGCGACGCGCGGTCAAAATGCAGTTTCGGAAAAAAAACATTCTTGGGACCGTAATAGGCGGCACAGAGAATATTCTCGCGCACCGACAGGGTCTCAAACGCGGCATTAAGCTGATAGGTGCGCGAGAGACCCATATGGCAGATATCCACCGGGTTCTTTTTGGTGATGGTTTTATTGTCGAAGGTGATCTCGCCGGCGCTCGCCGGGATGAGACCGGAGGTGACGTCGAACAATGTGGTTTTACCCGCACCATTCGGCCCGCCAATTCCCAAAATCTCACCCGGCTGAACGTCGCAACTCAGATCGTCCACCGCCGCCATGGCGCCGTAATATTTGAACACGCCTTTGAACGACAGCAGCGGTGTCCGGTCTGATATTTCCACCTATGCTAGCTCCTCCTAGCCGCCAACTGCCTGCCTAGGTCTTGAGCTGCGGCAGGCCGCCATTGTCCTTGAACCACGGCGGGATCATGAACTGCCCGGTATGATATGGCGGCGGCGAAACCAAAGCGCGTGCCGGCGAATTTTCCTGAATCTGGAAATAGAGCGTCGGCATGCCCAGTGAAGGATCGTCGGTCAGAGCCGGATAGGGAACCGCCGAGCGCGTGTCGGGGCGGAATCTGACGGTACCGAGGACACTGCGGTAGATCAAATTATTCAAGCGGTCGGCAACTTTTCTGTTCTGTTCGAAGTTGCCGGGCTCGCCGGAACCGCCGGCAATCGCCGCAGCCATGGCCCAATGATACATATTCACATAGGTCTGGCAGCCGACCAACGGGGTCGAGTTGGCACCGAACCTGTCACGATATTTCTTCTCGAACTCCAGCCCCATCTCGTCTTGCAGCAGGCCAATATCCGTTGCCACTGTCACGCCCACCGCATTGTTCTGGGCAACGTCCGTGAAGACGGCCGAGATCGCGCCGAACTGATAGTAGGTCAGGCAGTCGATCGGATCCTGCATGAACTGGTTCTGGCACTGCGCAATCTCCTGCGAAGCCCAATGGGTGTTGACGAACGATGACGGATCAACTTCGCGCACCTTGGCCAGAACCGGTCCCCAATCGGAGGTCGGCGTTTGCACGATTTCCGGACCGAAGGCAACTTCCCAGCCATATTCCTCGGCCGTGGCGGTCAAGGAGTTGGCGATGGTGATCGAGTATTCCGAAGAGCCCGACACAAGCGCAATTCTATTATTCCGAGGCTTCCACTGACCTGTGTCACGCAGCCACGAGATAAAGTGAATGTAGCCGGAGCCGTAATAATACTCCGGCGGATCGGTCATGAAGGAACCGAAATAGCGCTCGGGATCGCTCGCATACAATGAATCATGGCTGATGATCGTATTGTCATGCAGTTGCAAGATGCCGGCGTCCGCAAGGGTCTCATACTCGGCGTTGTTCGAGCCGATATTGTAACCGTTGATGATGACGTGCACTTCGTTTCTGTCGATTAAGCGGTTGTAGGCGCCGACCATTTCGTCGGCCGACATGTTCTTACTGTCTTCGTAATAGGATTCAAGCGGCCGGCCGAGAACGCCGCCCATGGCGTTGATCTCATCGCGCGCCAGTTCGATGCCATTCTTGAACTCTTGGGCATCGTGCGCGGCCCAACCGGTAAACGCCAACGCGTGACCAACCGGAATTGGCTCGCCGGTGGCGGCCTTGCCGCCATTGATATCGGCCAACATGCCGCCGCTGGCGGCAATAACGCCGACACCGCCAACCGCGGCGCCTTTCAAAATATCGCGGCGACGCACACCATTCGTTCCAATTTTGGAATTCTTGGCATTCGAGCCTGCTTTGTTGCTGAAAAACTTTTTCATATCTCGTCTCCCTAGAGTCAGATTGCTACAAGATCATTGCGGTAATTCGCACGAGGATCAACTGTGTCGAGTCGCGGCCCACTGTCCGCGAAATCGCCAGTCCCGTGCTGAATTGAAGCGATAGCGTATTCGTCCCATATCGTTAGTTACCTGGCACAGACTTGGCCTCATTTGCCATGTCGGTCGGCATCCGGATCGGTCCATCCGATAGATCGGCGTCCGATCCACATGTTATGAGGCATTCCAAGCCTATATCCTCCCCGTATCCCAGTTTGAACAGTGCCATATTAAGCGGTTGGCCACGCCAAATCGCCTGTTTTTCGGTAACTTTACGCTATTTTAATATTTAGCTATTTGTCAAACAAAATAATTGGTATCCTACTTTTTTTCTCAGCGCACATGCGGTATGTAATGTGCGCCAATGCGCATGATGGCGTGCTGACACAATCAATGAGTGAGAATAATCTGTCCATGTCCATAAAATACAAAATTCAAGTCACTGAGAGTTTGGCGAAACAGATTGCCGAGAATATTTGCAGTGCGATCGTCGAAGGACGGTTAGAGGTAGATGAACGGCTGCCGACGGAAGAAGAGTTGGCACGGCGTTTCGGCGTCTCACGCCCAACAATCCGCGAGGCGCTGAAACGCCTTGCCGCGCAAAATCTCATTCGCTCGCGCCGAGGGCCGAGCGGCGGCACCTTCGTCAACAAACCAAGCCTGAAAGAGCAATGGTCGTCCGTCGCCAATGCCATGACGCTGATGGTCTCCGTCGGCGAAATCGGGTTGGCGGAAATTACCGAAGCGCGCCACGAGCTTGAGCTGATTTGCTGCCGGCTTGCCGCCGAGCGCCGCGACGACACGCACCTCGCCGAGATGAAAAAGGAACTCGATACACAAAAGGATACGGCGCTCTCAGACTCCGACTTCTGTGCATCCGATGTGCGGTTTCATCGTGCCCTGGTGAACGCCACTCAGAATCCGGTATTGCAATTCGTGATGATCGCCGTACTCGAATCACTGCAGCCGGTGGCCAATATGGTGGTATTCCGTTTCCGCGAGAGGGAATTGATCATCTCCCAGCACGAGCGCCTCTACCAAGCCGTGAAAGACGGTGATGCGGATGCCGCGATTGCTGTCTGGAACGAACAAATCGCCTATCTCGGCGAGAAATACGCCGAGGCGCAGGAATGGCGCCGCGAGCGCGATCAGGCGAGCTAAAGCAACCTTCTTCCAACCCTAACTCACGGCGACAGGTATAGCCGCCTAATCGAGTGCCTTGACCTGACAGGCATAGGATTTGTGCGGCGCCGCGCCGTCTATTGGGTCGATTGTCTCATTGGCGAAGGCAGCATTTAAATTTGCACCATCACCGCTGAGCGGATCGTAGCCAGTAAGCGAAAGCGCTCTGCTCTCTTGCCACCAACCATGTATGCCAACCACAACATTGGGGTGCAGGTTTGGCGAAAACCTGGCTGTCACCCGTAACTCGCCGTGCGGTGTTACGAGAGCCACCTTGTCGCCATTCTGAATACCTCTCGATGCCGCTGTATCGGGATGTATCTCGAGACGGGGCTCTGGTTCAATCCGGCGCAGCGCCGGAATGGCACGGCCCTGGCTGCCAAGATACTGCGGCGATTTCGCCGAGGTCAGGATCAACGGGAAGTTTTTCGCGAGACCGGACTTGTCCACCACACCCATGCCAGGCTCGACATACTCCGGCAAGGGCGCATAGCCGTGGTGCATGAACGTTTCGGAATATAGCTCAACCTTCTTGCTCGGCGTGTTGAAGCCGGGTGCATCGGCGCGCCCCTGGCCGGCATATTTTTTGTAAGTGGTCTGCAATGCAAGCTGAACGCCGCCAGGGTTTTTGCGAAGCGTTTCGAGTTCAACGCCACTCGGTTTCAGCTTCTCGCGATAGCCGGCATCAATGTCGCCATGCCAAAATTGTTCGGAATAGCCCATATGCTTGGCCAGCGCGAAAGCAATCCAGGCATCCGAGCGGGATTCACCTCTCGATTCGATCATGGCGCGACGCATCTGGACGTAGCCGGAGGCCTCCTGGCTGACAATGAAGTCGGTCCGCATGCCCTCGCGCTCCCATGGCGTGTTGACCGGCAATACGATGTCGGCATGCTGCGCCGTTGGCGACATGAACATGTCCGCATGAACCATGAATTCGAGCGCGTCGAGCGCCTTGGCGCCGCGCACACCATCCGAATGGGACATCAGAATATTGCCGCCGAAACTCACCAATCCCTTTACCGCATATGGCTTCCGGTCAAGGACAGCACGATAAAGTGAATCCGTCGTAATCCAGCCGTTGGCGGCCTCGGGCCCGAGCGGCCGCGCGCCGAGGCCGAGTGTTTTTTGCTGTTGTTCCTCAGGTATCGACCCGAAACCGGTCACATCATTGGTCGGCACTTTGTCGAACAAAACATTGCCGCCCTGGGCATCGAAGCTGCCGGTCAGGGCATAGAGCAACGCGATCGCACGGCTGTTCTGGCCCGAATTGCTGTGCTGTTCGATGCCGGCCCAGGTGTAAAGCGAAACCGGTCCTGAGGCGCCCATCAGCCGCGCGGTATCACGCACCTGCTCGGCCGATACATAGGTGAGCTCTTCAACGCGTTCGGGAGCGTAACTCCGGCAGATGTCTCGGTAGAGTTCGAACACCGGCCGGCAGGAGATTGCACCATTCTGAGCGGGAATTTCAAACTGGCCGAAGAGCGCCGGCTCCACATCGGCGCGTTCATAGCTGCCGGTCACCGTGTCGTATAACACCGGCTTTCCGCTCGCCTGATCCCAGACAACGCGCGCTGCGGAATGTCCGGCATCACTCAAATCCGCTCCTGTTAGAATACGGCCATCATCCTGGCGCACCAAAAATGGTGCGTTGGTCCAGTCGCGAATGAAATCCCGGTCGAACAAATCCTCCTCAATCATGACACCGGCGATGCCGAGGGCCAGCGCGCCATCGCTGCCGGGGCGCACACGCAGCCACTGATCGGCCTTGGTGGCGAAACCGACCCGTCTTGGATCAACC
>JAPYQV010000189.1 GCA_029937205.1 Alphaproteobacteria bacterium | reverse complement strand
CCGATACCCAGAATCGGCTGCTTCTCGGCGACACGGGCGATATCGATATCGCTCTTCGGCTGTGCGTGTTGTGTACTCGGCGCCATTTTTCTGATTCCTTTATTTCAATGTTCTAACGGCCGTGAGGCCGATCGGTTTGCCGCCGAATTCATCCATGGCGTCCAAGAGGGCGTGCCACAGATAGACCGCGGAGGCGATGTCGCTTAAGAGGTCGAAGACCGGTACCTCGGCGATATCGCGGCGAATGATGATGGCGTTGAGACGCGCCACATTGGTTTGCACGACGCGGTGGATTGGTGCCGCTTCGGGCCGGAGATCGACGGCGCAAATTTTTGCGAACAGGGCCGGCGTGTGCTCGCCACTGAGCGCCAGCCAAAAATTGGTCTCGGCGCGCGGCACCTGGAAACAGCCATCGGCGCTCACCATCGACCAGGCGGCGTCCGCCTTTTCGATCATCGCACCGCCGCCTTGGTCGTCGCCGAGCAGCAGCGCTTCGCCCGGTGCCAGGCGCGCGATCCGCGTGCCGTCGCTTTGAGGCGTGACGAGATTGCTTTCTTCGGCCATATCCGCGCCCTGGCTTTTGAACCAGGCCGGCATGTTCCAGCCTTTGAAGCCGGTGCGTTGCAAGGCCAAGAGATCGCACAGGCCGAGGCTGCGTGCCTGGGCGGCTTCCGCCGCGGCATCTTCGCCGAAACTCATGGCCATGGCCGAGCCATTAATCTCTTCGAACGCGGCGCCGGCGCCTTCCAGTTCACGGTAAAGAAAACTGCGGCGGGTGAGATCTTGCGGCAGCACTGTCATGGCTACACCTCCTGCCGTTCGCCGTCGGGATCGTAGAACGGCAGCTTGACCACCACCGCCGGCACCATCTCGCCGCCATCGATTTTGATTTCGAAATTCGTGCCTGGCGCGGCTTGATCGGGCGCCACATAGGCCAGGCCGATCACCTTGCCGAGGGTCGGCGAACGCACGATCGATGTCACCCGGCCGGTGATGGTGCTGCCGCGAATCACCAGGTGGCATTCCTTCGGCTGCTTGGCCGCGCCGCCGGTCAATTCAAAGCCGACCATTTGGCGTTTCAGACCGACCGCATTCTGGATGGCGACCGAGCGCATGCCGACATAGAACGGTTTCTTTTTGGCAATCGCCCAGCCCATATCGGCTTCATAGGGCGTGCTCAGCCCGTCGGTATCCTGGCTGATGATGATGTGGCCTTTTTCCAGACGCAGCAGACGCTGGGCCTCGACGCCGAAGGGCCGGATGCCGGCCTCTTGCCCGGCGTCCATCACGGCATCCCAAAGCGCCTCACCCTGGCTCGCCGGCACATGCAGCTCATAGCCCAGTTCACCGACAAATCCGACGCGCAGCAAGAGCGCCGGGATGCCCGCCACATGGCCGCGCCGCGCACCCATATAGGGGAAGGCTTCGGGCGAAAGGTCGACATCGTCACAGAGCTTTTGCAGCACCTCGCGGCTGTTGGGGCCGGCGATGTTGATCCCGGCATAGGAGGCCGAGACATGGGTGATATCGACTTTCAGGCGCCACTGCACATTGTACCAGAGCATGGTGCGGTAGACACCATCGACGCCCGAGGTGGTGGCGGTGACGTAATAATGATCGTCATGCATGCGGCAGGCGACACCGTCATCGACGATTACGCCGGTCTCGTCCGTCATCAGCACATAGCGCGCCCGGCCGACCGGCTGCTTGAGATAGGCGAAGGTGTACATGCGGTTGAGAAATTCCGCCGCGTCCGGGCCGCGCACTTCGAGACCGCCGAGGGTCGAGACATCGATCATGCCGACATTCTCGCGCACACTGCGCGCCTCGGCGGCGATGTTGTCGGCGCGCGAGCTTGCCGCGCCGTAATATTCCGGCCGCATCCAGGCGCCCGCCGGCATCATCTTGGCGCCGAGCTCGACATGGCGGTAATGCATCGCGGTATAGCGCACCGGCTCGAAGCTGCGCCCGGCCAAGTGTGCCATGGTCAACGGGCCGATCGGCGGGCGCGAGGTGGTTGAGCCGGTCTCGTCGAGGCCGGCACCGGTGCGCCGCGCGGCGAGCCGGATCGCCGGCAATGTCGCGTGGCGACCCTGCGACGGTCCCATGCCGTTGGTGGTAAAGCGCTTCAACAGTTGGATATGCTGATAGCCCTCGGTCAGCGCGTTCTCCATATCGTGGATCTGTAAATCCTCATCGAGATCGACGAAATCCTTGCCCTTGGGATGGTCGATGATCGGCCAGGCGCTCGGCGCCTCTTCCGATTCCAACGGCGGAATGCTTTCGGCGGCGGCGGAATATCCGGCCTCGCCCGCCGCTGCACGCCCGGCGGCGGCCCCTTCGCGCAGAACATTTTCGAGCGCGTTGGTTCCGGCGACCGACCCGGCAGCGCCGAGACGCTCGGGCAAATCATGCACGCTGAAGCCGCCATTGTCTTCGGCAAAACTGACCCGCCCGCCGGCCTGATGGAGGAGCGCTGCCGCCGGCACATAGGAGCCCGACATGGCGATCAAATCGCAAGCAAAACTGTCATAACGCCGCGCCACTTTCACCGGACTTTCGAGGCGCGCGATATTGACCGCGCGCACGCCGCCGCCGCCCACCGCCGGCACGGCTTCGCGTATGGTCGCGCCGGCCAGTATCGGCACATGGCGGCGCATCACCGCGGCGCTCATTTCCTCTTCCGGCGGATCGGGCCGGACGTCGACAATGCAGGCCACGTCGACGCCGGCATCGAGCAGATCGAGCGCCACGCCATAGCCGTCGCCATTGGCCGTCGCCACCACGGCGCGGTTGCCGGGCTTGACGCCATAGAGATGCATCAGGCGCTGCGCGGCGGAGCCGAGCATGATTCCGGGCAGGTCGTTATTGTGAAAGATCAGCGGTTGCTCGTAACAGCCGCTCGCCACCACCAACGCGCCGGCGCGCAGTTTGTAGAGCCGGTTGTCCTTGATCAGCGGCAGCCAGTTATCCGAATACCAACCGGTGCACATGGTGTCGGTCATCACCCGGATACGGTCATGCGCCGTGACTTTGGCGACGAGATCGGCGCGCGTGGTTTCGCCAACCTCGCCAGCGCCATCAAAGCGCGCATAGGTAAGCGCGCCGCCGAGCTCGATATTTTCGTCGACCAGAAGCACGTCCGCGCCGGCCTCGGCAGCCGCGAGCGCCGCCGCCATGCCGGCCGGCCCGGCGCCGATCACGGTGACGTCGGTAAAGAGATATTGCTTATCGTAATAACCATGCGGCGTATTGAGATCGACTTTTCCGAGGCCGGCGATGCGGCGGATCAGTTTGGCCCAGAGCGGCCACGCCCAGCGCGGCTTGTAGAAGGCTTTGTAATAAAATCCGACCGGCATGAAGCGGCCGAGATGGCGCAGGAGCGCCAAGCGGTCTTTCTCGAGCGAGCCCCAATAATTTTGCCCGCTGACTTCGAGACCCGCTTCGATCGCAATCGTGTCGGCCAGGCGGTTGGGCTTCTGGCCGATCTGCACCATGGCGTTGGAATCATGGCCGCACATGGAAAGCACGCCACGCCGGCGGTGATATTTGAACGAGCGCGACAGCGTGGTGACGCCGTTGGCATAGAGCGCGCTGGCGATGGTATCGCCGCGAAAGCCACTATATTGCTGGCCTTCAAAACGGAATGCAACACGCTCGGAGCGATCGATGCGGCTGCCCATGGGCTCTTTGAGGCGTTCCATGGTCAGGTTTCTTTCGCCGCTTCAGGGCGGGTAAAGTCGACCCGCTCTTTGAATATTTCACCGGCATCATAGGTGCGGATGATCTCGTCCTTGATGGTATCGCGCTCGGCGATGAACCAGTAGGCGGTGGCGACATGGCACCACCATTCGCGCACCACGCCCGCCTTGTTTTCTTCCATGAAGACAAATTCGGCCCATTCGGCGTCGCTGCAGCGGTTGGGGTCGGGCTGGTCCACCACTTCGCCACCATGGGCAAATTCCTGGATGTTGCGGAGACCATTCAATGGGCAATTCATCTGTTTCATGCCGCGCCCCTAATGACCCACCGAGGCGGCGCCTTTTTCACCGACCAGGTCGAAATTCTCAAAACGTGATAGGCGAAATGGCGCGATCATTGCCGGCACGCGGCCGGTCGCTATCATCTCGGCCATGCGCTTGCCGCAGACCGGCGTCGCCTTGAAGCCCCAGGTGCCCCAGCCGGCATCAATGTAATAATTCTCGACATCGGTCTCGCCCATGATCGGCGCGAAATCAGGCGTCATATCGGTCATCCCCGCCCATTGCCGCATGACCTGCACTTCGGAGAGGTGGGGCAACAGTTCGAGCACATGGCTCATCAGGCCCTCGATGAAATCGAGCGACGACGAGGTTTGATAGCGCGGATAGGGATCGGTCGAGCCGCCCATCACCAGCTCGCCGCGGTCGCTCTGCGAGATATAAACATGCAGGCTGCCGGAGACGATGATCGGATCGAGGAAGGGTTTTAACGGCTGCGACACGCAGGCCTGCAAGGGGATGGTGCGAATGGGGAGCTTGAGGCCGGCCATGTTGGCGATGATGGTGCTGGCGCCGGCCACCGCCTGCACCGCTTTGCCGCACGAGACCCGGCCGCGGTCGGTGACCACACCGGTGACCCGCCCGTCGGTCATCTCGATATCGGTAACGGTGGTGCCCTGGTGAATCTCCACCCCTCTCTCGGCGGCGCGCCCGGCATAGCCCCAGGCCACCGCGTCATGGCGCGCGATGGCGCCGGGCGGATGATAAAGCGCGCCGAGGATCGGATAGCGCACATCTTCCGAGAGATTAAGCTGCGGGATCAAACGCGCCAGATCGTCACGGTAGACCAGTTGGGAATCGATGCCGAGATGCTTGTTCACTTCGGCGCGCCAGCGCGAGGTGCGCAGGGCCGAATCGGTGTGCGCCAGGGTGAAATGGCCGCGCTCGGAATAGAGGATGTTGTAATCGAGCTCCTGGCTCAGTTGGCGGTAGAGCGAAACCGATTCCTCATAAAACGCCACGCCTTCCGGCGTGAGATAGTTGGAGCGGATGATCGCCGTGTTGCGACCGGTATTGCCGCCGCCGATATAGCCTTTCTCTAACACCGCCACATTGGTGATGCCGTGATAGCGCGCCAGATGGTAAGCGGTCGCTAAGCCATGCCCGCCGCCGCCGATAATGATCACGTCATAGCTCGACTTCAGCTCCGGCTGAGCGGACAGGAAGCGCTTTCCGGGATAGCCTGACGAGAGGCCGTATTTGATCAATCCGAGCGGCATGGCGGCGACATATCTTTGCGTGCGGTGGCGGGCCGGGGTGGCCGGTCAGAATTTACGGTAAGCTTTGTTGAGTTCGATCATCGGGTGGCGCGGTGACATTTGGAATTTAATCAGCAATTCGCGCGCGATCATATCCCGTTCTTGCTGATTGTCAGGTAATTCCAATCCCTCCGGCACAGAAACCCAGCCATTGATATTGCGGTCGAACACCGCCGGGCGGTTTTCCTCATAGCCGAGATGGACATCCTCAAGCCAGTTGAGATCGTCCCAGCCCATCATCTCGAGATATTTTTTCAGAAACGGTGTGAGCAGCGAATAGTCGGGCAGCAGATTGACATCGTAGCGATAGCCGATGTGCTGGCCGATTTCCTTCTCGCGCTCCGAATCGAGGCCACTCTTGTTGATAAAGTAATCGACGTCCTGTTTGTTCTCGCTCATGAGAATCTCCTAGTAACGCGTCATGTCGGGCTGGCCGACGGTGTATTGCGAGCCGGCGAGCGGTACCATGGCCAAGGCAGAAGCCTCCATGGTAAGCGCCGCCAAATCCTCGGGCTCGAGGGAATGCACATTCGTTTTGCCGCAGGCGCGCGCCATCATCTGGCATTCCATGGTCAGGGTGTGGAGGAAGTTGTAAACCCGCTCCGCCGCCTCGTCCGGATCGAGGCGCTTGCGCAGTTCTGGATCCTGGGTTGCCACGCCGACCGGACAGCGCCCGGTATGGCAGTGATAGCAATAGCC
>JAPYQV010000188.1 GCA_029937205.1 Alphaproteobacteria bacterium | reverse complement strand
GCCATATTCATGTCGACCGGATAAATCCCCGCCATGCAGGCGCCGGTAATGAAGCGGAATGCGATAACCAGCCACGAGGTCGGCTCGACCAGTAGGATCGCACCGTTGGCGGCCGCCGCGACAAAAGCGGATATCATAAACAGGCGGCGCGGCGCGATGCGATCGGAGAGACCGAAAATAGCACTGACCAGCGTGCCGCAGACAAATCCCACCGCGACACTGCTGGTCAGCAATGCCGCATGGTCATCGGACAGGGCAAATTCCAACTTGAGTGACGGCATGATCGCGGTGGCCGAAAACCACAAGGCAAGCGCCATGACTTCACACAGCGACAACACGCCGATGGAGAGCCATTTTCGCCGATTTGAAAACTGTGCCTCGGATGGGCCTGCGCTCATCCTCGGATATCCGATCGGCGCCCGCTAAGCACTTGGCGGCAGGGTGCGCTTGACGCCGTTCTTATCGATGGCGACATAGACAAAGGTACCCTCGGTGACCTTGACCTGATCCGACGTCAGGCGCCGCTTGGCCCACGTCTCGACGAGAACCGTTATGGAGGTTTTCCCGGTGGCGGTAATTTCCGCGTAGCAGGTGACCAGGTCGCCCACCGATATGGGCTGATGAAAGCGCATGCCGTTGACCGCGACCGTGGCTATGCGTCCGCCGGCGCGCACAACGGCGGGTACCGCACCGGCCAAATCCATATTCGCCATGACCCAACCGCCGAAAACATCGCCATTGGCGTTGGAGTCCTTGGGCATGGCGAAAATACGCAGGGCCGGCTCGCTGCCGGGCGGCTGCTCGGCTGGTGGCATGGGCTGGGTCTCCTGTTGTGATTGCGGTCCGGCAACGTGGACATGTTATAACGGCCCCGGCAAGCGCTTACCCGCAAATTTTGCAACACATCATCAGCGAGTGCGAAATGAACGAAGAAACCGTCCGTACAAAACACGGTGAAATTGCACTGCAAACAGCAGGCGATTCCGGCCCCACGCTCCTGTTCGTGCATGGCAATTCGGCCAGCAAGAAAGTTTGGCGCAAGCAGTTTGAGAGTGAATTGATGGCAAAAAATCCGCTTGATCGCAATCGACCTGCCGGGACATGGCGGCTCGAGCGACGCGCCCGACCCAGAAGCGAGCTATTGCATGGCCGGATACGCGGATGCGGTCATCGCTGTTTTGGCGGCGCTTCAAATCGGCCGGGTGGTGATCGTCGGCTGGTCGCTCGGCGGCCATGTGGCGATCGAAATGGTGCCGCATTTTCCGGCCTGGCCGGTATGGTTTTGACCGGCACGCCGCCTATCCACCGGGCCAGCATGGACGACATCAACGCCGGGTTTTACATGAATGAAACAACGGCGCTCGCCGGGCAGGAAGTGTGGAACGCCGAAGAGGCGGGGAAATTCTCCGGAACGGCGCTTCAACCGGATACACCGGCGCCGGACTGGGTTGTGAAGGCGACCCTGCGGACCGATGGCCGGGCGCGGACCATGATGTTCGGCGCCTTTGTTGCCGGCCAGGGCGGCGACCAGGCGGAGATCCTGGCCAATACGAATGTGCCGACAGCGGTGATCAACGGCGCTGACGAACCGTTCATCAATAATGATTTTATTGTTGCCGCCGCTTACGGAAATCTGTGGCGCGGACAGGTCCAATTGCTCGACGGCCTCGGGCACGCGCCATTCTGGCAGGCGCCCGACGCGTATAACGGATTACTGCAAAGCTTCGTCGACGATATGCCGGCGTGACGCTGCCTTTCGGCTGAGCGTTAGCGGGTCGCGCGCTCCACGTCCAACAGGGCTTGCACCATTTTGTCCGCTTGGGCGCGGATTTCGAGGCCGTTAGGCCCGGTGCGCGCCGGTTGTTTTTCACAATCTTGAACCGCATTCAGGGTGTTCGCCAGCGCATTCAAGCTCAATCCGCGCGCCTCTTTGCCGTGGCATTCCAGCCCGGCACGCAACATCGCGCTCGCCGCCCGCATTTCGGCGGTGAGCGTGTTACCGCCCGCCTCTGCCGATTTGCGCTCCGTGATCTCATCGCCGAGCGCGTGGATTTCCGCCGTCGCCCGGTCGAATAAATCGTTTGAATTCCGTGCCATGAATGCCCCCCATCCAACATGTCAAAATGATTTTTCCGCACCGAATCTCATTTTGACGGGGGAGTGTTTACGAAGGATTAAGGATTAACTATCCCATGACCAAAATTCCGTGCCCTCGTTCACAAAGAAGCGCGCCATGATCATCTTATGGACCTCGGAAGCGCCGTCGACGAGTTTGGCCTGACGCGCGTAGCGGTACATCCATTCAAGCAGCGTATCCTGCGAATAGCCGCGCGCACCGCAAATCTGGATACAGGTATTGACCACATTGTTGAGCATCTCGGAGGCCTGGACCTTGGCCATGGACAGTTCCTTGCGCGCCCTATCACCCTGATCGAGTTTCCAGGCGGCATACATGGTGAGCAGGCGGCCGGTGTGAATTTCCATGGCGGATTCGCCGAGCATCCACTGCACGCCTTCATGTTCGGCCAATGTGGAGCCGAAGGATTTGCGCTCTTTGGCGTATTCGGAGGCGATCGACATGGCGCGTTTCGCCATGCCGAGCCAACGCATGCAATGGGTCAGCCGTGCCGGGCCGAGGCGAATTTGCGTGACGCGCATGCCATCGCCGATATTCATAAGGACGTTTTCCTCAGCGACTTCCAGGCCATCGAAGCGCAACTCGCAATGGCCGCCATGTTCCTCCGGCCCCATGATCGGCACTTTGCGGACGATCTCCCAACCCGGCTGATCCTTGTGATAGAGGAAGGCGCTGAGGCCGTTGCGCGGGTCTTCCGAAGTGCGCGCAATCAGAATGAAGTGATCCGACGCTCCGGCCCCGGTGATGAACCATTTGTGGCCATTTATCACCCACTTATCGCCTTTTTTTTCGGCCTTGGTTAGCATCATACCGGCCGGGTCGGAGCCGCTGCCGGGATGCGGTTCGGTCATAACAAAGGCCGAGCGCACTTTGCCGTCGATGATCGGCTGCAGCCATGTCTTCTTTTGTTGTTCGGTACCGACCATGGATAGGAGGCGCATATTGCCATCGTCCGGCGCCGAGCAGTTCAGTGCCGCCGGGCCAAATATGGAGAAATTGGCTTCTTCGTAAACCACCGCCTGCTCGGTCATGGTGAGGCCCATGCCGCCCAATTCCTTCGGCATTTGCGGCGCCCAGAGGCCCAATGATTTGGCTGTGTCGCGCAGAACCGCGAGCTTTTCCAACGGGATATTTTCATGCTCGTCGAACGACTCGCGCGGTGTTTCGAGCGGGATGCAATGGTCTTTGACGAAGGCGCCGGTTTTTTGGCGAAGCGCTTCCAATTCCGGTGAGAGGGAAAAATCCATGGTTGGTGTTGCCTTTATGTTGGGTTGGAGGAATTCGCGCGCTCACGCAGCACGAATTTTTGTACTTTACCCGTCGCGGTCTTCGGCAAGGGGCCAAATACCACGGCGCGAGGAACTTTGAAGCGTGCCAAATGGTCGCGGCAAAAATCGATAATATTCTCGGCGCTCACGTCGCCGCCGCCCGATTTTAGGTCGACAAAAGCAAGCGGCGTCTCGCCCCACTTCTCATCCAGCTTGGCGACTACTGCCGCTTCCAGGATTTGCGGGTGTTGGTAGAGAATATTCTCCACTTCGACGCTCGAAATATTCTCTCCGCCGGAAATAATAACATCCTTGGAGCGGTCGCGCAGTTCGACATAGCCATCCTCATGCATGACACCCAGATCACCGGTATGAAACCAGCCATCGGCAAAGGCTTTCTCGGTTTCCACCGGATTCTCGAGATAGCCTTTCATGAGCGTATTGCCGCGCAGCATGATTTCGCCCATGGATTGCCCGTCCGCCGGGAGGTGGCGGCCGGAGTCCGGATCGGCAATGGCGACATCGGATACGGCCAGGGTCCGGACTCCTTGGCGCGACATTTTGGCGGCCCGCGCATCGACCGTCATATCCGGCCAATCATCCTGCCACTCGGCGATCAGGGACGGGCCGAAACATTCCGTCAGGCCATACAGGTGGCCGACACGAAAGCCCATATTCTCCATGGCCGCGATGATCGCACTCGGCGGCGGCGCACCGCCAACCGTGACCTCGACGGGATGACTGAAAGCGCGTTTCTCTTGTTCCGGTGCGTTGGCGATCATGTTGAGCACAACCGGTGCGCCGGCGAAATGGCTGACCTGCTCCTTTGCGATAAGTTCGAATATCTTTCGCGGCTCGACGCGGCGCAGGCAGACATGGGTGCCGGCAAGAGCGGTGACACCCCAGGTGTAGGTCCAGCCATTGCAGTGAAACATCGGAAGCGTCCAAAGGTAGACGCTGTGCGCCGTCAGGGATGCGGCCAGGGCATTGGAAATCGCATTCAGGTAGGCACCGCGGTGGTGATAGACCACGCCCTTGGGATTGCCGGTGGTGCCGGAGGTGTAGTTGAGGGTAATCGCCTGCCATTCGTCCGCCGGGCGCGACCAATCATAGTCCGGCGCACCGCCGGCGATAAATGATTCGTAGGTCTCGTCGCCAAAATCGGATGCCGGGGTCGCTCCCTCCGGATCATCGACGACGACCACATGGGGCCGCCTCTTGCAATGGCTCAAGGCTTCTTCGAGGAGTGCTGTAAACTCCCGGTCAACGATCACCAAAACACTCTTTGCATGTTCCAACAGCCGCCCGATCAGCGCCCCGTCGAGGCGGGTATTGAGCGCGTTCAGAATGGCACCCGACATGGGCACACCGAAATGCGCTTCCAGGGTTTCCGGGATGTTGGGCGCCAGAACGGAAACCGTGTCGCCGATGCCGATATCGCGTGCAGCAAGCGCACCGGCCAAGCGGCGGCAGCGCCGATAGGTATCGGCGTAGCTCTGCCGGCGGGCGCCATGGATAATGGCCGTCCGTTCCGGGTGCACGAGCGCCGCCCGGGAGAGGAAGTCCAGGGGTGTGAGCGCCGTGTGGTTCGCAGGATTGCGGTCGAGATCGATATCGTAGCGGCTTTGCCGGGCCAAAAGGCGCCCTCCTCATTGAATTTATCCGCGCCATGGTTTTGTATCGCGGCTGGCCAAAGGTCAAGCTCCGGCAAACCCAGCAATTGGAATATATCGATGCACGATCTCCTCCAACGTGACGCCCGCGCCATCGCGGATATCAATCGCATTCGCTTTGCACCGGCGACGGCAATGCGCGGCGAAGGCTGCTGGCTCATCGATGCCGACGGCCGCCGGGTGCTCGATCTCTCCTCCTCCTGGGGCACCGCCAGTCTGGGCTATGGTAACCCTGCCGTGACGGAGGCTGTCGCCACGGCGGCGCATAACATGGCGGGGTGCGGGTTTACTCTCAATCGTCAACGAGCCTGCCGTGGCGCTGGCTGAACGTCTTCTGGAAGGTTTTCCCGATGGCGAGGATCGGCGCGTTTGGTTCGGCCATTCAGGTTCGGATACCAACGATGTCGCCGTGCGCCTCTGTGAAGCGGTGACCGGGCGCAAGCGTTTCATCGCCTTTGTCGGCGCTTATCATGGCGGCAGCGCGGCCTCGCAATCGGTGTCGGGCTGTGTTTCCCATCTCAAGGATCCGCGCAGCGCCCGGGATTGCTGCGCCTGCCCTTTCCGGACCGCTACCGGCCAGACACAAACGGCGACATCGCCGGCGCCGTGCTCGACCGGCTCGACGAGCATTTCGCCACTGATTTCCCGCCCGACAAAGTGGCCGGCATATTCTTTGAGACAATCCAATCGGACGGCGGCATGCATGTGCCACCGGCGGGATTTTTACAGGAAATCGAAGCGCGCTGCCGGATGCACGGCATTCTGACCGTTGCCGACGAAGTTAAAACCGTAATCGCACGCACCGGGTCGCTGTATGCCTTTCAACAGGAGGGTCTGCTGCCCGATCTGGTCGGCATCGGCAAAGGACTGGGCGGCGGTCTGCCGCTTTCCGCCGTGGTCGGGCGGCAGGAAATCATGGATCACGCACCGGCCTTCGCCATCTTGACC
>JAPYQV010000187.1 GCA_029937205.1 Alphaproteobacteria bacterium | reverse complement strand
GGCGGCAATCCCAAGGGCGTCATGCTGAGCCACGAAGCGATCCTCGTGAATTGCATGTCGGCGTGCGAGCTGTTGCGCCAGCTCGGCCTCGGCGATGAAGTTTTTCTTTCTTTTCTGCCGCTCTCACATGCCTACGAACATACCACCGGGCTTTATTTTCCGATCTCCATCAAAGCGCAAATCTATTATGCCGAGAGCATCGAGACACTGAGCGCCAATCTGGTCGAGGCGCGCCCCACCATCATGGTTAGCGTGCCGCGCCTCTACGAGGTCATGCACCGGCGCATCGTGCTCGGGCTCAAGCACCAAAGTGCACTCAAGCAATCGTTATTCGCCAAAGCGGTGGCGCTCGGGCGCAAGCAATATGAAAAGCCGGGCAGCCTCGGATTGGTGCAAGCCGCGCTCAACCGGGTATTGGAACGCCTGGTGCGCGACAAGGTGCGCGCCCGCTTCGGCGGCCGTCTCAAGGCGATGGTCTCGGGCGGCGCGCCGCTCAATCCGGAAGTCGGCATCTTCTTTACCTCCCTTGGCGTCTGCTTGTTGCAAGGCTACGGCCAAACCGAATCGGCGCCGGTGATCAGTTGCAACCTGCCCGGCAAGGTCAAGCTGCACACGGTCGGCCCGCCGCTCGTCGGCGTCGAAATCAAGATCGCCGAAGACGGTGAAATCCTGGCGCGCGGCAAGATGGTCATGAACGGCTATTGGAACGACGAAGCCAGCACAAACAAAGTCTTGCGCGACGGCTGGCTGCATACCGGCGATATCGGTAATCTCGACGAAGACGGCTTTATCCAGATCACCGACCGCAAGAAGGACATCATCGTGCTCTCGGGCGGCGACAACCTCTCGCCCCAGCGCGTCGAGGGCACGCTCACCCTACAGCCGGAAATTGGCCAAGCCATGGTTTATGGCGACAAACACGCCCATGTGGTGGCGCTGCTGGTGCCGGACGAGGATTTCGTCCGCGACTGGCAACGCGCCAGCGGCGCCGGTGGCGACCTGAGCGCGCTCGCAGAGGATGGCGAATTTATGAAAGCGCTCACGGCGGCAGTGGAACGCGCCAATGCCGACCTCTCCCCGACCGAGCGCGTCAAACGCACCATGCTGGCGTCCGAGCCCTTCTCGGTCGACAACGAACTGATGACGCCAACCCTGAAGGTACGCCGGCACAAGGTGTTGGAGATTTACCGCGATGGGCTGGAAGCGCTTTATTAGGGGTCTCAGCCCGCTTCTTCCCCCAAGGGCAACGCCGTCTCGTTCTTGACCGGAGTCAGTAAAAAGCTCGTCTTGGTGCTGGAAATGCCGGGGATGCGCAGCAGGTGGTCGCGCATCAGGCGTTCGTAGGCGCCGAGGTCGGCGGTGACGATCTTGAGCAGGAAATCCGCTTCGCCGGTGATCGGCCAGCATTCGAGTATTTCCGGGCGCTCGACGATCGCCGCCTCGAACACTTCCAACGCCTGCTCGACAGTGCGCTCCAGGGTCACGCTGATGAAACAGGAAAGGCCAAGCCCGACGCGCGCCGGATCGACTACCGCGCTGTAGCGCCGGATGATGCCGGTGGCTTCCAATCGCTTGACCCGGCGCAAACAGGGAGAGGGCGAGAGGCCAACGCGCTCGGCGAGAGCGACATTTGCGATTCGCGCGTCAAGCTGCAATTCCGCCAAAATTTGACGATCAATCTTATCTATATCAATATTTGGCATATAATTAATAATTTATACAATATTTTAGCATTAAATGCCAATCCCCTCTATTTTACGCAACGCCTTCGCAATGTTTAACGCCGCGCCTGCGAGTAGTATAGTGTGCCGCTGCGGTTCGCCGGGGAGTGAAGGCGCGCCGCAGGAATTAGTGCAGTTCGCCAGACATATAAACGCGGGGCGCGCCCATGAAACTTGCCGAGGTCTCTCTCGACGACAAATATTCTGCTCAGACGGGCCAGGTATTTTTAACCGGCACCCAGGCGCTGGTGCGCCTGCCGATGATGCAATATCAGCGCGACCGCGCCCAAGATTTGGATACGGCGTGCTACATCTCCGGCTATCGCGGCTCACCGCTCGGTAGTTTCGACAAAGCGCTGTGGCTGGCGAAGCAATTTCTCGAACGCCAGAACATCCACTTTCAGCCCGGTGTGAACGAAGATTTGGCGGCGACGGCGCTGTGGGGCACGCAACAAAGCAATTTGTTCGACGACGGCAAGCATGACGGCGTGTTCGGCATCTGGTACGGCAAAGGGCCGGGCGTTGATCGCTCAATAGATGTTTTCAAACACGCAAACCTGGCCGGCACGGCAAAACATGGCGGCGTCCTCGCCTTCGCCGGCGACGATCATGTCTGCGCCTCGTCCACCACGGCGCATCAAAGCGAATATGATTTGCGCGCCGCCATGATACCGGCGCTGAATCCTTCAGGCGTGCAGGAGATCATCGACCTCGGCCTCTATGGCTGGGCCATGTCGCGCTATAGCGGCCTCTGGATCGGCTTTATCTGCATTGCCGAGACCCTCGATTCATCGGCCATCGTTTCGATCGACCCGGAGCGCATTCATCCCGAATTGCCGAGCGATTACAGCCTGCCCGAGGGCGGCCTCAACATCCGCTGGCCGGACCCGCCGCTCGACCAGGAGGCGCGCCTGCATGAGCACAAGCTCGACGCGGCGCGCGCCTTCGTGCGTGCCAACAAACTCGACCGGGTGATCAGCAATGGCCCGGGGCGGCGCTTCGGTATCGTCACCGCCGGCAAGGCCTATCTCGATGTGCGCCAAGCGCTCGACGATC
Source organism: Alphaproteobacteria bacterium (assembly GCA_029937205.1). Lineage (GTDB taxonomy): Bacteria > Pseudomonadota > Alphaproteobacteria > UBA828 > UBA828 > PTKB01. Next base: position 3,251 of record JAPYQV010000187.1, on the reverse strand, counting down.
TCGGTCTCGATCTCGACGACGCCAAGCGCCTCGGCCTCTCGATCTATAAGCCGGCGATGACCTGGCCGCTCGAGCCCGAGGGCATCGCCAATTTCGCCCGCGGCCTTGATGAAGTCCTCGTGGTCGAGGAAAAGCGTGGCCTGATCGAGGGCCAGCTCAAGGATATCCTTTACAATGTGGATGCCGATCAGCGCCCGCGCATCTTCGGCAAGCGCGACGCCGACGGCAGCCAATTGCTGCGCGCCGCCAACGAGTTGGACGCCGGCATGGTGGTAGAGGCCATGGCGCGGCGCTTCGGCGACGCGGAAGGTTTCGAAGCGGTTCGTGCGCGCGCCCAATTCCTCGCCAACCGCGCCGAGGTCCTGGCAAAAGCCGAGCAAGCCAAAGTGGTGCGCATACCCTATTTCTGCTCGGGCTGTCCGCATAATTCATCGACCAAAGTGCCGGAAGGCAGCCGGGCGCTGGCCGGCATCGGCTGTCACTACATGGTGCAGTGGATGGACCGCGATACCGCGACCTACACCCATATGGGTGGTGAAGGCGCCAACTGGGTCGGTCTGGCACCATTCAGCAAAACAAATCATGTCTTTCAGAATGTCGGCGACGGCACCTATTTTCATTCCGGCTCGCTCGGCATCCGCGCCGCCGTGGCGGCCAACGTCAACGTCACCTTCAAGATCCTCTATAACGATGCCGTGGCGATGACCGGCGGCCAGCCCATGGACGGGCCGCTCTCGGTGCCGCGCGTTACCCGCCAGCTGCAGTCCGAAGGCGTCGGCAAGATCGCCGTGGTGACGGACGATCCGCACAAATACCCGCTCGGCACCCAGTTCGCCCAGGGCGTGACGGTGCATCACCGCGACGAGCTTGACCGGGTGCAAAAGGACATGCGTCTCTGGCCCGGCGTTTCAGCCATCGTCTATGACCAGATGTGCGCCACCGAAAAACGCCGGCGGCGCAAGCGCGGCCTGCTGGAAGACCCGGATTTACGCGTCATCATCAACCCGGATGTGTGCGAGGGTTGCGGCGATTGCGGTGCCGCTTCCAACTGCCTTTCGGTGGTGCCGACCGAGACCGACTTCGGCCGCAAGCGCAAGATCGATCAATCCTCGTGCAACAAGGATTACAGTTGCGTCAATGGCTTTTGCCCGAGCTTCGTCATGGTCAAGGGCGGGCGCCTGCGTAAGCGCAAGCCCTCGGGCGCCGGCGACACAATATTTGCCGCCTTGCCCGAGCCGCAAATCCCGACCTGCGAAACGCCTTACGGCATCATCCTCACCGGCGTCGGCGGCACCGGCATTATCACCCTCGGCGCGCTCCTCGGCATGGCGGCGCGGCTTGAGGGCAAGGGCGGCACGGTGCTCGACAAGGCCGGGCTGGCACAGAAATACGGCGCCGTGATCAGCCATGTGCGCATCTCACAGTCGCCCGACGACCTGCACGCCGTACGCATCGGCGTGGGCGGGGCTAAATTGCTGCTCGGCTGCGACCTGGTGACGGCGGCGAGCGCCGACGCCCGCGCCCGTCTGGCACCCGGCGACTGCCACGCCATCATCAACAGCAACGAAACGCCGACCGGCGATTTCACCCGTGACCCGGACCTCGAATTCCCCGGCGCCGATTTGCAACGATTGATCGCCGAGGCGGCCGGCCCGGGCGCGGCCGATTTCGTCAACGCCACACGGCTCGCCTCTAGCTTGGTCGGCGATGCCATCGCCGCCAATCTGTTTTTGCTCGGTTTCGCCTATCAGCGCGGCCTTGTTCCGCTCGGCGCGCAATCCATCGAGCAGGCCATCAGCCTGAACGGTATCTCGGTCGATGCCAATCACCGGGCGTTCCGCTGGGGCCGCGCCGCAGCGCATGATCTGGCGGCCGTCACGGCGCAAGCCGGCGGAGATGCGGCGCAAGAAAACGCGCTGCCGGATGACAGTCTGGATGCGCTTGTCACCCGGCGTTCGGGCGATCTCACGGCCTATCAGAATGCCGCTTATGCCAAGCGTTACCGCGAGTTCATCGCCCATGTCCGCCTGGTGGAAGGCCAGCGCACGCCGGGCCAGGAGGCGCTCAGCAACGGCGTGGCCCGCGCCTATCACAAGCTGCTCGCCTACAAGGATGAGTATGAAGTCGCCAGGCTCTACACCGACGGACGATTCCGCCGGCAGATCGCCGAGATGTTCGAGGGCAATATTTCGCTCCAGTTCAGCCTCGCGCCACCGCTCATCGCCGCTCGGGATGAAGACAGTGGCCATCTCAAGAAGCGCCTCTATGGTCCGTGGATGATGAATGCCTATCGAATTATGGCGAAGTTCAAATTCCTGCGCGGCACCAAACTGGACCTGTTCGGCTATTCAGCGGAGAGGCGCGCCGAACGCCGTCAGATTGAAATCTATGAGGCGACGGTGCGCGAATTGCTCGGCAACCTCACCCGCGACAACCACCCCCTCGCGGTGGAAATCGCCCGCCTGCCACTCAAAATGCGCGGCTTCGGCCACGTCAAACAAGCCAACGTCGAAGCCATAACAGCGCGCGAGACTGAACTGATGAACTATTGGCGCAATCCGCCAAGCCAAGCCAGCGCGGCAGAGTAATGGGGAGCAATCGTATGAGCGGGAACGGAACAGCGATTATCGTCGGAGTCGGGCCGGGATTGGGCGCGGCGTTGTGCCGGCGCTTTGCGCGCGAGGGCATGAATGTGGCTGTTGCCGCGCGTGACGTGGCGAAGACGGAGAAGATCGTGGCCGAAGTGAACGGTCTCGGCGGCGGAACGGCGAAAGGCTTTTCCGTCGATACCACCGATGAGGCGGCGGTGGAGAAGCTGTTCGACGATGTGTCGGGCGATTGGGGCGTACCGGATGTTGCCATCTATAATGCCGGCGCCTTCATGAAAGCCAGTATTCTCGACGCCACGGCGGCGGATTTCAAACGCTGCTGGGAGGCCAATTGTTATGGCGGCTTTTTGGTCGGGCGGGCTGCCGCAACGCGCATGACGCCGCGCGGTTCCGGCTCAATTCTTTTTACCGGTGCGACCGCGAGCAAACGCGGCAGCGCGAAATTCTTCAATCTTTCGGTCGGAAAATTCGGCCTCCTCGCCCTGGCCCAGGCCATGGCACGCGAGCTCGGGCCGGAAGGCATTCACGTCGCCCACGTCATCATCGACGGTCAAATCAATGCCGGGCGGCATGTCAAACTGGCGGCGGAGCGCCCGCCGGACGCCCTGCTGGAACCCGACGACATCGCCGAAACCTATTGGC
>JAPYQV010000186.1 GCA_029937205.1 Alphaproteobacteria bacterium | reverse complement strand
CCGGTCGTGGCCGGAAGCGGCAGCGCTTTCTTTCTTCATGTCGCGGCCGAAGACCTGAAACCGACAAAGGGCAGTATTGCGCTGCGTCAAAACGATCTACTCACCATTCTCGCCGGCTGCGATCCTTGTGCCAGACTGTGCGTGGAGGATGTCGGCGCGGCAGCGCTGGACGGTGCGCGGGAAGCCGCACAGGCGTCAGGAAACAAATCCCTCAACGCGCCTTTCAGACCATCGCGCTAAACCTCCCGGGCGCCGAAAATCGCGCTGCCGACGCGGATATGCGTGGCACCAAATGCAATGGCGATCTCGTAATCCGCGGTCATGCCCATGCTCAATTTCGCCAAGCCATGACGCTCGGCAATTTTTCTTAGGAGCGCGAAATGCGGCGCCGGTTCCTCACCATGAGGCGGCAGGCACATGAGCCCGACCAAGGGCAGTGCATATTTTTCCCGACAGACATCGATCAAGGCGTCCGCATCAGCCGGCAGGACACCAGATTTCTGCGCCTCTTCACCAGTGTTGACCTGAATGAAACATTCCGGCCGGCGCTCCTGGCGGGTCATTTCCTCGGCCACCGCGCGGGCCAGCTTCTCCCGGTCAAGCGCATGTATGGCATCCGCGAGCGCAACAGCGTCGCGCGCCTTATTGCTTTGCAAGGAACCGATGAGATGCAGGCGCGACGCCGGATAACGGGCTTTCAAGGGTGGCCATTTGCGCTGCGCCTCCTGCACCCGGTTTTCGCCGAAATCGATATGGCCGGCGCTCAGCACAGGCTCGATAATTTCCGCCGGCTTGGTCTTGGAAACGGCAATCAATGTAATCTCCGCCGCATCGCGCCCGGCGGTCTTGGCGGCGCCGGCAATGGCCTCCAAAACATGAGAAAAATTCGCGGCCACAGGTGACGCCGTATCGGTTTGTGTGCTCTCTTGCGTCATGGCAGCCTGTCCCAATCCTATGGCGAACATGTGAATGCGATGAAGCTAGCAGAGCTCGCAATCCGGCTCAATTCGGAGAGCGGCCACGAACGTGGCCACGTTAGCGGCTTGCCGCCTCTTATCATGATCACGGATGCCGGGCGCCTGCCCGATCCGCTCGGCGCCGCGGCACGGCTGCCGCGCGGCAGCGCCATTCTGTTACGCGACTACGATATGGCGGAGCGCGCCGCGCTGGCGCAGCGGTTGGCAAATTTGGCACGTCAACGCGGCCTGAAATTGCTGGTCGGCGGAGATGCCGGGCTGGCGATTCGCATCGGTGCCGCCGGCGTACATTTTCCTGAAGCCCGGGCCAACGAAGCGCGGCGCTGGCGGCATCGCAAAAACTGGCTGATTACGGTGGCCGCGCATTCGCGCACCGCACTTGCGGCGGCCGCCATGTGCGGCGCGGATGCGGCACTGCTGTCACCGGTCTTCCGCAGCGAAAGCCATCCCGGCGCGCCGGCCCTGGAAGTCGCCGGCTTCACGCAACTGGCGGCGCGCGCGAGCTTGCCGGTTTATGCGCTCGGCGGCATTACGGCCGACAATGCCGCCCGCTTGCGCCATACTCCGGCCGTCGGCATCGCCGCCATCGGTGCGTTCAGAGACTAGTCTTTGCCGGCGGAGAAATTCTCGTCGATATGGTCGATCAGCGCGGCAACGCTTTGTTCCACCGTTTGATCGTCCGTGTCGATCACCAGCTCCTGTTCCTCGGGCGCCTCGTAGGGCGCCGAGATGCCGGTGAACTCCGGAATGTCGCCGGCGCGTGCCTTACGGTAGAGGCCCTTCGGGTCACGGCGTTCGCAGAGTTCCAACGATGCCTTCACATAGACTTCATGAAAGGCGCCCTTTTCCCGACGCTCAGCCGTTTCGCGCGCACGCACGCGATCCGAACGGTAAGGCGAAATAAACGCTGTCAGCACGACGAATCCGGCATCAGCGAAGAGCGCCGCCACTTCGCCGACACGGCGGATATTTTCCGCCCGGTCTTCCGGCGAGAAACTGAGATTGGCGTTGAGCCCGCCGCGTACATTGTCGCCGTCGAGCACATAGACCTGGTAGCCCTTCTGGAAGAGTTGCTTTTCCGCTTCCAAGGCGATCGTGGTCTTGCCCGACCCGGAGAGCCCGGTAAACCACAACACGCCGCCTTTATGGCCATTGCGCTGGCGCCGCGCCGCATTGGAAATGCCGTAATCGACGGCGGTTAAGTTGCTCGACCTGCCGGTAATGAGTTGGCGCTGATCGGGATAGCCGCGCATGGAAATAATGCCGCCGCCGGCAATGTCGTAACCATCAACCAGGACGAAACGGCCGGTCCGCCGATTATCGCTAAATTCGTCCAGGGCCAACATGGCGCGGCAGCGCAACACCACTTCACCGACACCGTTGCGCTCGATCGACGCATCGCCGGAAGCAGCCTCGGTCATCGCAAGGTCGTCGATATCGATGACGCGGTCGATCGATTGAATTTCGACCGGCGCTTCAAGCGTGCCGAGTTTCAGTTTGTATTGTTTGCCGGTGGTAAGCGGCTCGCGGCCGAGCCAAAACAGATGGCCGCGAAATACGTTCGATTCGATCGGCGGCGCGGCGACGTGGCTGATCACTTCACCGCGCTCGATAAAGAGCTGTTCGTCCAATATCAGCCCGACCGACTGCCCGGCTTCAGCGCTGGTGCGGCCTTCAACATCGGGCCAGCTTTCGATACGCTGCAATTGGGCGCGCTTATTGGAGGGCGAGAACAACAGCTCATCGCCAACCTTCAAACTACCCGATTCGATCCGCCCGGCAATGATGCGGCGGTCGTCGAAATGATAGACATCCTGCACCGGCATCCTGAGCGGTGCTTCGGAGTCCGCCTCCGGCAACTGGATGGCGTCGAGCGCTTCGGTCACGGTCGGCCCGTCGTACCACGGGCAGCGTTCGGAGCGGCTGGCGATATTGTCGCCGTCGCGTGCCGATACGGGAACCACATGGCTCGGCGTCATGCCGAGCTCGGCCAGATAAGCGCGCATGTCCGCTTCCACGGCTTCGAAACGCGCCACGTCGAAATCCACCGCATCCATTTTGTTGACCGCGACAACGATGCGGCTGAGGCCGAGAAGATGGAGAAAATAGGCATGCCGGCGAGACTGCTCGCGCACGCCCTCACCGGCATCGATAACCAGCAGCGCCGCAGAGCACGATGCGGCACCGCTGACCATATTCTTGACGAACTCGCGGTGGCCCGGCGCATCGACAATCACATAATCGCGCTTTTTGGTGCTGAACCAAATATGCGCGGCATCGATGGTGATCGCCTGGTCACGCTCGGCCTGAAAGGCATCCATGACGAAGGCCCATTCGAAGGCCATGCCACGCCGTTCGCACATTTTGCGGATCGCCTCGACCTTGCCGTCCGGCAAGGTGCCGGTATCGTGCAGCAGGCGGCCGACCAGCGTGGACTTGCCGTGATCGACATGGCCGACGATGGCGATATCGAGGCGCTGGCCGGAGCGTCCGTCGGCCTCTTCGCTGTCGGTGAAAATTTCAAACTTGCGGGGGGATTTATTCATGTCAGGCCCCTACATGTATCCGTCGGCGCGCAAGCGCTCGAACGAATCTTCCGCTTCGTGATCCATCGCACGGCCAGCGCGCTCGGCTTCCGTCGTCACTCTCAGCTCGGTGATAATCTCATCGATGGTGACCGCCTCGCTGGTGATCGGCGAGGTGATGTCTTTATCGCCGAGCGAGCGATAGCGCTTGCCGTCACGAGCGAAATAGAGCGGCACCGTCGGGATATTTTCGCGCTGGGTATAAAGCCAGACATCGATTTCCGACCAATGCAGCAAGGGATGAATACGGACATGTGTCCCGGGCGGAAAGTCAGTCTTAAACTGGTTCCAGAATTCCGGCGGTTGATCGCGGAAATGCCACTGCCCGGTTTCGCCGCGCGGGCTGAATACGCGCTCCTTGGCGCGCGTGGCCTCTTCGTCGCGGCGGATGCCGGCAAACACACCGGTAAAGCCTTCGCGCGCCAGCAGGGATTTCAGACCTGCGGTCTTGCGTGCCGCAGCGCGCGCCGCCGGCGGCAAGGTCGGGTCGGTTTCTTCGATCGGCGGGCACAAGCCGGTGACCAGATTGAGGCCCCATTCCTTACTATAGTGCTCGCGGAACTCATACATTTCGGCGAACTTCTTTTCAGTATCCACATGCACCACCGGAAATGGCACGTGGCCGTAAAAGGCCTTGCGGCAGAGCCACAACATGACGTTGGAATCTTTGCCCAACGACCACAGCATGCCCAAGCGCTCGAGCCGGTTATAGGCCTCGCGGATGATATAAATGCTTTGGCTTTCAAGGGTTTCCAAGTGATCAATCATTATATTCACATATTAGTTTCGGTATTTATTAAATTAACCAGATTTGCGCTGCTTTTTAGTATCCCTGCGGCACATAGTCAAACCGTTCCATCTGCTCGCAGTGCGTATCGAGCACACGGCGGACTTGGCCCGCGCTCAACTGCTTGCGCCAGGCGCCCGATTTACCGGCACGGAAAAATTTCTTCTGTACCGGGGTGCGCTCAACAAAGCCGTCTTTCTTCTCTTGGGCGCGCAGCACCTTGAAGGATGAAAAGCGCACCGCCCGGAGCAATCTCTCGCGCGGCGCATCGATACCAACGAAGCGCGCAATGCCGGCGAATGTCGGCGCCGGCTTGGATGCCATGTCTTCGTAGCGTACGACATGCAGCGCGGCATGGGGCGTTTGCGTCCAACTTTTGACATGGCTCGACCAATCGCTGTGGTGTTCCGGCACATTATGTTCGTTGGCCGGTGACTCGAAACCGCTTTCCGCCATGAGAGAAATTATGGTGTCCGCCGGCTGGCCCAAATGGTCGGCGTAGGAAAGCACCACATCGAGCGGGTTGCGCACGATATAAATCACGCCGGCGGTTAAGGATTGGCTAATCATCGGTGCTCCGGCCACTTCGACCAGGGCGCTGTGGGTTTTCACGAATACGGAATCAGGCGAACTCTCGGCGATCCGCGCCTGGGCTTTGGGCCGAAGGCGCGCCAAATCTTCGCTACTGAGCGCCGTGGCGGGGCGCGCATCGAAGGGCGCAAACCACGACGCCTGGCTGTCGCCATGGGTGAGCGCCGCCAGCTTGTTGATATCCACCGGCTCTTGCGAATTGGTGACCAGGTTGAGCAGAAAGGCGCGCAACCATGTATTGCCGGATTTGGGATAGGAGGCAAGCCAAACGATGTTTCCCATGGGACAGATTAAGCCTGTTCAGGCCGCTGCCGGCACGCCGCGCGGCATCACCCAAAATTGATACATGCCAATGAATGTATTGGGTTCGTCCGTTTCAAAACGATGCCAGTTGTCCAGATTTGCGGCGCCGGGATCGTCGGGAAAGCGCGCCAAGTAGCGATCGATCACGGCGCGCTCGCGCATCTCAAAACCCATGAATTCGAGGTCCAATTCATCCAGGCAGTGCGTGATTTTGGGCAGGGTGAAACGATGCTCCTCGACATGAAAGAGCAAATCACGGCATTCCGAAAGGGAATAAAAATCGTGCAATACCTGGACTCGTTTCATAGGCGCATCGCCGGGCATGGCGAATACTTCGTGGCGAAATTGCCGAATTCGATCGACCGGATCACCGCCCGCCGCTTCCAATTGCGCGCCTAGGCGAGCAATATCCGCCCGTGCCAATTCGCTATAGAGGCCGATTTTCATGACGCCGCCCGGCTTGAGCAGGTCGCGCAGGATTCGCCACCCAGCCATCGGTTCGCGCATGTGATGCAGCACACCGCCACAATCGATCATGTCGAAGCGCCGCGCGCTACCGGCCAAGGCCAATATGTCGCCCCGCGCCCACTCGATTTGCTCAACCCCGAGCTCTCGCGCCTTGCGCTTGCCATACGCCAGACTGGTGATACTGAGGTCCATCGCCAGAACGCGCGACTCCCGATAGCGCATGGCCGAGGAAAATGCATGCGCCCCCGTGCCGCAGCCGGCGACCAGCAGGTCGGGTTCGGCGGACAGGCGCAGGTTTTCAAGATTTGCAAAGGGAAACAT
>JAPYQV010000185.1 GCA_029937205.1 Alphaproteobacteria bacterium | reverse complement strand
CTGGCGATACGTCCTTTACTTTCAACGCTTTGTGCGCGGAGCGTGGAGCCGGTGAGGGTCAGGCGTTTGAGCATGACAGGCGCCAGGTTGAGATTAGCCTTGGGGCCGCCCAAAAAAGCGATTTGCACCAATCGGCCTTCGCTTCTCAAACAACTAAAATTGCGCTGAACATAATCTCCCCCGACCATATCGAGAATGACGTCCACACCGTCGCCGTCTGTTGCCGATTTAACCGCATCGACAAAATCCTCACTGCGGTAGTTTACCGCAATCTCGGCGCCGAGATCGCGGCAGGCGGCACATTTTTCGGCCGATCCGGCGGTGGTAAATACCCGGACTCCCATGGCGACGGCGAGTTGAATCGCGGCGGTGCCGATGCCGCTTGAGCCGCCATGCACCAGGAGCCGTTCGCCCGCCCGCAAGCGCCCGCGCTCGAACAGGTTTGTCCAGACGGTAAAAAAATTCTCCGGCAGGGCGCCGGCCAATTTGGCTGAGTAGCCTTCCGGACACGGCAATGTCTGGGCCTCAGGTGCGGTGCAATATTCCGCATAACCACCACCGCTCACCAGGGCGCAAACGGCCTCGCCAAGCCGATAGCGGCCACTGCTTGGTCCGAGCGCCACAATTGTGCCGCCGACTTCCAGGCCGGGAATATCGGACGCGCCGGGTGGCGGCGGATAACCGCCGGCGCGTTGCATCACGTCGGGCCGGTTTACCCCGGCGGCAGCGACCTGAATCAATACGTCACCATACCCCGGCTGTGGTACAGGGCGCCGGGCCGGGACAAGTTGCTCCGGCCCGCCTGGCTCAGCGATTTCAATCGCCCACATGTCTTCCGGAATTTGATTGTTTTGGACGTTCATTTGTTTTTCATGCTCCCGGTCTGCCCTCAAGCGGCGCTATAATGGCGCGCAATCGATGTGAGGGGGAAAGAATATGGACGATGTAGAAATTGTTATTCCGAAAGCGGCTGATTGGGCGCCACGGGAACTGGACAATATGTCTGTTGAGGCCCTGAAAGCGTATGTTGAGGATTTGCAGCACGAGCTGGTGCGTGTTCAATCCGAAATCGAGAACAGGCAAGTCGTGCGCGGCGAAGCAGACGCGATGTTTAAGAAATAAGTCGCGCAAGAATAAATTTCGGAATTTGATAAAAAAAACATTATTTACGATCCTGTTAACCATTTTTTAGTTATTGGCGGGCTATCCTCGCAATCACGGTACTTCCGTTATCCGGATTTGCCGTGCATTAGACCTCCCTAATTGTTTCGTTTCCCTGTTAACTGCGCCGCCTCCCCGCGAGGCGGTGCTTTCTTTTTGTCGGCCCGAAATTGTAATTTTACCGGAAATTCCAGGCAATTAGAGAAAAGTACGCTTGACAGAATTAACCAAATCGCCTCAACTCTCTGCAATTATCTGCTTCGAGGAGTCAAATGATGATTAAACGTAAATTGTTGTCCCGGTCCGCATTTCTAGTATTACCGATCGCCCTCGCGGTGGCGGGTTGTCAAACCGCTCCGGCAGATTCCGGTTCGGCGGCGAGCAGTGGTGCGCTTGAGACGGCACAAAGCGCGAAGCAGGACGCCATGAACAATCAAACGTCGATTGCTCTCTTGAGGGACGAAATCGCTTCGCTTCGTGATGCTGTCATGAAGTCGGGTGAAGCGTCCGAGCGCGCCGCCAGCGCGGCAGAGCGCGCTGCTGAAGAGGCGAAGGCGGCAGCGGACAAGGCGGATCGTATTTTCCAAAGGCAGATGCGAAAATAATCCGTATCTGATAGCGAATTACAAATGCCGATTGATGGGGGCCGCCGGCGGTGGTCGCTTCAATCGGTTTTTTGTAATAAAATCAATGCAATAATTAGAATATTGAATATTGGTCATTCGGCCTGACGTTGCGCCTGCTTGTGCAGCGTGATGCGCACCGGTACGCCGGTACGCTGCGCCAGGGCGCTTCGAATTGCCGGCCAGTTCAAACGTGACAGATCGGTCCCGGCATCGCTTCTGATCTTGTAATAGGCGTCGCTATTTGAGCGTTTGGCAGCGCTTTCAAAATGCCCATCTCGTTCCAATTCATCGGCCTGGTCCGGTTCGGGATAGACCTCCATATAGAGTTCGCCCATGAACCGGCCAATCTTGATCGGCTGATCGATCACCTGCACTTTTGTTCCCACTTCGATTTGACCAAACAGGGCCTCAATGCTTTCCGGATAGAGCCGGATACAGCCGTGGCTGACCCGCCGACCTACGCCCCACGGCATATTGGTGCCGTGCACCAGATAGCTCGGCCAGTCGAAATAGAGCGCATGCCTGCCGAGTGGATTGTTGGGCCCGGCGCGCACGACTTTCGGCAGATCCGGGTTCTCTTCGCGAATGGAAGCCGGCGGGAACCAGATGGGGTTTTTCTGCTTGCGCACGATGGTGGTCACGCCGAGCGGCGTATCCCAACCTTCGCGCCCGACACCAATGGCAAATGTCGTAATTTCCGTCGCGCCAAAATAGTAAAGCCGATGTTCGGCAAGGTTGATCACCAGGCCTTCGCGCGGCGCATCGGGCAGCAAGTGGCCGGTTGGCAAAGTGATCGCCGTGCCTTCGCCCGGCACCCACGGGTCAATGCCCTGATTGGCAGCGACGATTTCAACAAATCCCAACCCGTTGTCGCGCGCCAGGTCGAGTAATGTGTCGCCATGCTTGGCCGTATAGGCGCGTACCGTGCCCAGCATGTCCTCTTGCAGCGCAAGTTCGGCCCGGGCTTGATTCGCCAGGAGAGAGAGAATTAGGGCGAGTGCGTAAACGCCAGCAATCCGCGCAGAGATTTTTTGAAGGCCGGCAATCCGTTGATAGAGATGCCGCAGGTGTCCCATCATGAATTCTTCTCTCCGCTCGAATTTCCCCAGAGGGGCCTATCCCGTGTCATTTCTAGCATAATTCATATTAACGGTTCGAAACGTAAATAGGATATATGTCAAAAATTAGGCGGATGTCGCGCGGTGCAAACCCTTTCTTAATACAGAACGAACACACTTTTCCCTGAATGCTGGCTGATCCTGCCGGTTGTTTGTATAATTTGATCAAGTTCGACAGAAAAAACAATCGCCCATGCAGGCGGACTCAGGTGGAATATCTGTGGCAAGCAGCGGACTGGTCGGAACGACCTTTTACAATCGAACTTACGATGAAGCGTTCGAATTGACCGTCGAGGCGCGCGACTATGTGGCGGACGGGTTACAAATTGATCGCGAGTTGGCGGCGTTTTACGAGCGCAGCTATTTCGATTGCGAAGCGCTTCGCCTGACCACCAGACTAAGCCAGGTGATGGCGTGGTTGATGGTTCAGCGCGCCGTTCATGCCGGCGAGATTGACATCGACGAAGCGCGCGAAGATGCGCGCCGGCTGGGCGGGCGCGAAGTGTGCTTCGATAACGACAGCGACATTCTCGACAATTTTCCGCCGCGCTTTCGCAACCTGATGGAACGCAGTTTCAAGCTTTATCAGCGTATCGCGCGACTCGACGAAATGGTCGCGCGCGGCGGGATGTAAGGTAGGAATCCGCTGCCGGGCCGCCCCGAATTGGTCAGAATGGACTTTCTTTAAGTCTCGATCGGCGTGTCGTCACGCCCGCCCCATTCGGTCCATGAGCCGTCATAGACGGCGGCATCCTGATGGCCGCAAATATGGAGCGCCAGGGCCAGCACGGCGGCACTGATGCCGGAGCCGCAAGTGGTGGTGATCGGTCGCGACATATCGACACCGACTGCCGAAAATGCCGCGGCCAAGTTATCGGCGGTCAGGAGGGTATTGTCGGCGCCATCGATTAGTCTTGGATAAGGCAGATTGGCGCTGCCGGGAATATGGCCGGAACGGACGCCCGGGCGAATTTCCGGCTCGACACCATCAAAACGCCCGCTGCCGCGTGCATCGACGACTTGTTCGCCGCCGCTTGCCAGATTGTCCCGCATCTGGGCAAGGCTGCGGACCAGTTCAGGCCGGAAAGTTGCGCTGAACATGCCCGCTTCCGGCGCCGGCGCCCCCGACACCGTGGCATGATCGGCCTCCCGCCAGGCCGGCAGGCCGCCATCCAGCACGGCGACATTGTCATGACCAAAAACACGCAATGTCCACCAAGCGCGCGGCGCACTGAACACGCCGGTGCCGTCATAGACAATAATTGCGTCTTGATTGGAGAGGCCGAGCTTCGCCATGGCCTCGGCAAATAATTGCCGGCTTGGCAACATGTGGGGCAGCGGATTGTCCGCATCGCGGATGCCATCGATATCGAAAAAGACCGCGCCCGCGATATGCGCTGCCTCGAACTCGGCTGCCGGATCGCGCGCATCGGCGGGCATATACCAAGAGGCATCGACCAGCTTGAGGCCGGGCACGCCGATATGTTCCGCGAGCCAGGCGGTCGACACCAGAGGGCCGGGCAGTTGCACGGCCATTCAGGCCTCCTTGAATATGATATTCACGCGCCGGTTATGCCTGCCCTTGTTCTCGATCTTGCGCACCGTGACGGGGCCGATTTCGCCGGTCGATTTAACGTGCGTGCCGCCGCACGGTTGCAAGTCGATATCGCTCACTTCCAGGAGGCGCACGCGCCCTTGGCCGCTCGGCGGTTTCACTTTCATCGTGCGCACCAGATCAGGCTGGGCGGCAAGTTCGGCCTCGCTGATCCAGCGCGTGCCGACGGTTGCATCGCGCGCGATCAATTCGTTGAGGCGTGCGTCTATCTCGGATTTTTCCAGGGTGAGTTCCGGCAGGTCGAAATCGAGCCGGCCTTTTTCCTCGCCCAATTGCCCGCCGGTCACCGGCGCATCAATTATCGCACACAGCAAATGCAGGCAGGTATGCATACGCATATGCTTATGGCGGCGCTGCCAATTGAGCTCGGCGACAAGCTCTGTGCCCGGTGCTGGCAACGGTGCATCCTCCGCAACGAGGTGAAGGATATCGCCCGCCTGGTCACCCTTGACCGTATTAAGTACGGCAATCTCCGTCCCGTCGGCCAATTTCAAAACACCGCTGTCGCCCGGTTGGCCGCCGCCGGCTGCGTAAAAGACGGTGCGGTCGAGCTGAATGGCACCCGGCGCTGAGTGGATTACCCGCGCGTCGCACGAGCGTGCGTAAGCGTCCTCGGCGAACAGCTGTTCAGTCACCGGTATCGAGCCATGGCGGCACCGGTAGATTTTTGGCGCGCAGGAATTCCGGATTGAACATCTTGCTTTGGTAGCGCATGCCGTAATCGGCGAGGATGGTGACGATGGTGTGGCCTGGCCCGAGCTTTTCCGCCAATCGAATGGCGCCGGCAATATTGATGCCGCTCGAGCCGCCGAGCACATGCCCCTCGTTGGTGAGCAGATCGAAAATGATCGGCAGCGCCTCTTCATCGGGGATTTGAAATGGCACGTCGATCGGCGCGTCGACCAGATTGGCGGTAATGCGGCCTTGCCCGATGCCTTCGGTGATGGAACTGCCTTCGGCTTTTAATTCACCATTTGCATAAAAATTATAGAGCGCCGCGCCCATCGGATCGGCCAGGCCAATGACCACATCCGGATTTTGCTCCTTCAAATACATCCCGATGCCGGCCAACGTGCCGCCGCTGCCGACTGAGCAAATAAAGCCGTCGAGCTTGCCCTCGGTCTGTTGCCAGATTTCCGGCCCGGTGGTGTCGTAATGGGCGGCCCGGTTGGCGACATTGTCGAACTGGTTGGCCCAGATCGCGCCGTTCGGTTCCTTGGCCGCGATTTCCTCGGCCAGACGGCCGGAATATTTGACGTAATTATTGGGGTCCCGGTAGGGCACGGCCGGGACTTCAATCAGCTCCGCACCGCACAGCCGGAGCATGTCCTTTTTTTCCTGACTTTGCGTTTCCGGAATAACGATCGTCGAGCGATAGCCAAGCGCGTTGCCGACCAACGCCAAGCCGATGCCGGTATTGCCCGCCGTGCCTTCGACGATAACGCCACCCGGCTTCAACTGGCCTTTGCGCTCGGCGTCTCGCACGATGGAGAGCGCGGCGCGGTCCTTGATCGAGCCGCCCGGGTTGAGAAATTCGCATTTG
>JAPYQV010000184.1:3610-6091 GCA_029937205.1 Alphaproteobacteria bacterium | reverse complement strand
GCCGATATACGATGCGACGGGTAATGTCATCGGCCGACACGGCACGATTCAGGACATCAGCGAACAAATGCGGGCGGAAGAGGCGCTCCGGACGAGCGAACAATTGCTGCGCTTGCTCAGCGACACTTTGCCGGCCGCCATTTCCTATATCGAGAAATCGGGGCGCTTCCGTTTTGTAAACAAATCAATGGAGGATTGGTACGGCCGACCCCGCGATGAATTCGTTGGTATGGGCGTGCTCGAATTGATTGGAGAAGAGTCCTACGCCATCTTGGCGCCCTATTTCCACCGGGCTCTTGCTGGAGAATCAGTAAAATTCGATCTGCAGCGTGACTACCCCACGATCGGCCGGCGCACGATGGAGATTACCTACGTGCCGGAGTTCTCAAGCGATGGTTCCATACCCGGAATCTTTGGCATGGCCCAAGATGTGACCGAGCGCCGCGCCGCGGAGGAAGCCTTGCGCGACAGTGAGGCGCGTCTGGCGGAGGCCCAACGTATCGCCAATTTAGGCAGTTGGGAGCAAGATATAAGCAGCGGAAAGGAGCAGTGGTCAGATCAGCACTATCGAATATATGGCTATGAACCAGGCGCCTTCGAGCCAACCTACGCCGATTTCCTGAAACACGTTCATCCAAGCGATGTAGAGCGCGTCAAGTCGGTGAACGAAACATTCGCCAAAGAAGGACAAAAGTTTGAATTAATTTTTCGAATCGTCAGGGCAGACGGCATGAAGCGGATGATGAGTTCTCACGTCCAGGTGTTTCGCGATGCGGCCCACAAGCCAATTCGCTTCGCCGGTACGGTTCGCGACATCACAGAGCAAATAGAGGCGGAAAAAGCGCTTCGAGAGAGCGAGCAAAATCTACGCGGCATCATGGAGAATGTGGCCGATGGCGTGATCACGATCAACACACAGGCAAAAATACAATCGTTCAACCGTTCGGCTGAAAGTATGTTCGGTTATACGGCCGAGGAGATGATCGGCCTTAACGTTGAGAAATTAATGCGTGCCGAGGATCGCATCCACCACCAAGGTTATGTCGACAAATATCTGGAAAGCGGTATCGGTGCGATCATCGGGCGCGGGCCGCGCGAAGTGCGCGGCCAGCACAAGGATGGCTCAACATTTCCGCTTGAACTCTCGGTCAGCGAAATGCGCGTCGGTGAACATCAGACATTCATTGGCACCTTGCGCGATATTACCGAGCGCAGACTGGTGGAAGACCAGCTTCGCCAGGCGCAGAAAATGGAGGCCGTCGGCCAACTGACCGGCGGCATTGCGCATGATTTCAATAATCTTCTGGCCGTGATGCTGGGCAATTTGGAAATGCTTCGCGATCATGTCAGCGCCGACGGAAGCGTTGGCCAAATGGTCGATCGCGCCATGCAGGCGGCAGAACGCGGCGCCGCCTTGACCAGTCGACTTCTCTCGTTTTCGCGCAATCAAATGCTGCAACCCGAGACACTTTATTTCAATGAGCTGGTTGCAGGAATGACGGATCTGTTGCGCCGCACGCTTGGTGAAGTGATTAACTTGCAAACCGCACATGCGGATAATCTGTGGGCGTGTGAAATCGACGTTTCCCAACTGGAAAATGCAACCCTCAACTTGGCACTCAATGCGCGCGATGCCATGCCCCAGGGCGGCACGCTCATGATCGGGGCGGCCAACAAGACACTGGACGCGAGCAATGGAGCGGCCCCTGCCGACGTAATGCCCGGGGACTATGTCGTTCTGACCGTTACCGACACGGGCTCCGGTATATTGCCAAACGATTTGGATCGCGTGTTCGACCCGTTTTTCAGCACCAAGGATGTCGGCCAGGGTTCGGGTCTCGGGCTCAGTATGGTCTACGGATTCGCCAAACAATCCGGCGGCCATGCCACGATCCAAAGCGAATTCGGCATGGGAACCACCGCAACGGTTTTTCTACCGCGAACATCGGAGCATGCCGCCAAAGAGGAATTGCCGAAACCGGCAAAGCAAGAACCGCGAGCGCAGGGCGAGAGGGTTTTGGTGGTAGAGGATAACCCGGACGTCCGCTCGCTGACGCTCGCTCTTCTTCGGGGGTTGGGTTACGAAACCTTCGAGGCCGCCGACGGCAAGACGGCACTGAACGTCCTGCAAAGATCTCCAGCAATCGATTTGCTGCTCTCCGACGTCGTGTTGCCGGGCGGCATGAACGGCCGTGATCTCGCCGGCAAGGTGCGCCAACTTAATCCCGCCATCAAAATTCTCTATATGTCAGGCTATGCGGACAACGCGTTTTCCGCACCAACGCGGCAGAAAGGGGACACCGCTCTATTGGCAAAACCGTTTGGCAAAGCGGATCTCGCCCAAGCCGTTCGAAATAGCCTGGATGAAGAACCGACTCGAACCTGATCAGCCGCTTCACGAAAGCGTATGCTCCCGATCGCAGAAACCGGTTCTGCGATCGGGGGTGGAATTCATACGCCTGTGTTTGGCGCCAGGCGGCG
>JAPYQV010000184.1:0-3510 GCA_029937205.1 Alphaproteobacteria bacterium | reverse complement strand
GGCGGCGGGGCCGGTATCGGCAGTCGAGTTATTGACGCTGGCGATGTTGTCCGTCACCTCCTGAGTGCCGGTGGCGGCCTGTTGAGCCTTTGGGCAACTCAAAGCATCCGGCGTATCAAAAGGCGCCGGTAGTCCACAATGGCTCGTCGAGGAACGCTCCAGAAATCAGGAGCGGCGTCTGTTGACCTTGTCCTTGAGCGTCTTGGAAGCTTTAAAGCGAACGCTCTTGCTGGCCTTGATTTTTATGGCGTCTCCCGTCGCCGGATTGCGGCCCTTGCGGGCACCGCGTTTATAGACCGAAAAAGTGCCGAGTGTGGTGCGAACTGAATCGCCCTTTTTCAATGCCTTGCCCATTTCCTCCAGCGCCGCTTTGAGCGCCGTCGAGGCGTTGTTCTTGGACATGCCGCTATTCTTTACAATGGCTTCAATGAGTTCGCCCTGATTCACGATGCGTCTCCCTTATGCAATGGAGGGCCGCCGGATCGGCGTATCGCCCCATGATTACGTCAGCCCCGAATCGAATCAATTAACCATGTTCAGGGTGCTAGCATTTGCCGCCAAGCGCAATCGGAAAATGCTAGCTGTGACAAATCACAACTTGGCTGTCTCACGCCTCGCGGCGGCCGAGATATTTGCAAAGCTCCAGCAAGGCCGAGCGGAGCTTTGGATCGGCAATCCTGTAATAGGTACGCACCACTTTCAGGATATCTGCATCGTCCAACGCCGGCAGGTCAAAATCGTCGGTATTTATCGCCGCCTGCATCTCGTCGCGAATATTATCGGGCAGGTCTTCGAAAAAATAACCGATCGGCACGTCGAGAATTTGACTGAGCTTATAGAGGCGGCTGGCGCCGATGCGATTGATCCCCCACTCATTTTTTTGCAACTGTTGAAAGGTGATGCCGAGACCATCCCCAACGACTGTTTGGCTCAATCCGAGCTCGATTCGCCGCGCTCGCAGGCGCTGTCCGACATGCTTGTCCACGGGGTCGGTGGCGTGGTCACGTAAAACCCGTCTCGGCATGACCTGTCCTTAAGGTTGTATGATCTAAGTTTACTAACGTAAGGGTGCACCATATTAACCATCTCTGTCCAGCATGATAGGCTGGGTGCGGCCGTAAAATCCGCGCCTTTCGCTGGCGCTGAAGGAGGCGCCCTTGTTTTCATAGAAAGAAAAGGTGGCGACGATACGCGCCTTGG
Organism: Alphaproteobacteria bacterium; assembly: GCA_029937205.1. Lineage (GTDB taxonomy): Bacteria > Pseudomonadota > Alphaproteobacteria > UBA828 > UBA828 > PTKB01. The sequence goes on along the minus strand of JAPYQV010000184.1, from coordinate 2,310 downwards.
CGCCGGCCACGGGTGTGACGCGATGGGCGGCGTATTTTCCTTTGAAGACGATTAGGGTGCCGGCGGTTACGTTGAGTCCGCGCGCTTCCACTTGTGGATTGGCGAGAAAACGGCCAACACCATCATGATTTTCCGAGTGTGGGCTGCGCAGGCCGCTGCAATATTCGAACGCGCCGCCCGATTCCGACGCCTGTAATAAGAGCGTGATGGTGAACTCGGAGCGGTCGAAATGCCAATTTAGCGCCTCGCCGGCGCGATAGGCCATGACGTTCACCCGCGCCAAGGGGTCGGCCATGGCGTAGAGGCGTGGCAATTCCATGACTGCTGCCAGAAAGGTGGCGAGCGGCGGCCATTCATAGAGGCGGCACGGCAGACTGGCCGGAATTTGATCCGCGCACAGGGTGTGGTTGACCGTCTCGAAGCGCTTCAGCGCCGGATGATCCGCCGGCAGGTCGGCGATGTCATCGTCGAAATAAATATTATGGTCGCGCCGGTGGGTGAAAGCCTGTTCCGCCCATAACGGCGCCACTTCGGCCAGGCATCGGGCAATGGCCGGCGGACGCACCAAGCCAGCCAGGCTGAACATGCCGTCCGCTTTAAGGGCCGCGCGGCAGCGCGCCACCAGTTCGCGGGCGGGCGGGCTGGCCGGGGCATGCAGCGGGTAGCGGTCGAGATCGAGCAATTGTTCCATCGTGCGCACTTTATAATGAGGAATATTAACGCCGGTTAGGCTAGCATGCGGAGCCGTTTGGGGAAGCTGGAATGGTGCCTGGATGACGCGATTACAAAACAATGCCAATTTCGCACAAACCATTGATATTACACAAATCTTTGGAAATAACGCGGCGTCTCGCCGGGCTGTTTATCAAGATATAGGGGATGTGCTCTCGGCGGACGGCGTATTCGTCGCCGTTGGCCTGCCGGATGGCGCGCAACTGCAGCGTCACGCCAACGCGCTGTTAAGATTTTTCGAGCTTTCCGGCGAGGAAAAACTGCGTCTCGCCACACGCCGGGTGCGGGCCGACAGCCGGCGCAGTTACCGCGGCTTTGTCGCCACCCTGACGGAGGGTTGGGCGTATAATGAGTTTTTCGATATCGGCCCGGATCAGGCGCTTGGCGCGCCGGCCAACAGCGCGGTAAAAATGTTTGCCGAGACCAATTGCTGGCCAGCGCAGCCGCCCTTTCCCGAGTGGCGCGCCAAGATGCTGCGTTACCGTCAAACCATGGAGAAAACCGGCGCCGCCATTCTCGCGGCCGCGGCCGCATACCTCGGCCTCGGTGAAAAAGATATCGCCTCGCGTTTCGCCAATGCCGGCTCGACCCTGCGTCTGCTGAACTACCCGCGCAAGCCCGATGAAGCCGCGATTATTGCGGATATGCCGGAGCCCGACGGCGCCCGCCTGATCTCAGGGCGCCATGTCGATGCTGCCGCCTTCTCGCTGCTATGGCAGCGCGAAGGCGGCCTACAGGCACAAACGCCCGATGGACGCTGGCTCGATATCCCGCTGGCCGCCGACAATGTCTCGGTGCATATCGGAACAGTGATGGAATTCCTCACCGCCGGGCGCTGGCGCGCCACGCCGCACCGGGTTCTCAACAATGGTGCACCACGCGCCTCGATCGGCTATTTCCACGAGCCCAATCTCGACGCAGACCTATCGCCGCTCCTGCCGGTCACCGGGAATTCGGCGCCACAACATTCCGGCCTCACCTACGGCGCGCATCTACTGGATCGCTTCGGGCGCTACGAGGGTCTCGAAGATCTCGCAGCGCCCGCCGGCAATTAAAGTCCCGCCACCAGGAATAGATCGCCTGTCGCGCCGGCCTGACGCATCTTGATGTAAGGCTGATACTCCGGCGAATCGTACCAGGCACGCGCCTGCTCGGCGGTTGGGAATTCCAGCACCACGATCGCTGACGGTATAGAGCCGCCGCCCTCGAGGTGAACCGTCTCCATGTCGCGGACGATATATTTTCCGCCGTGCGATTACACCAACGCGGCAACCGCAGGACCATATTCCTCGAGCCAAGACGGATTGGTCACCGTTACCGCACCAATCACATAAGCAGCCATCTTTTCTCTCCCTTTGTTTTGTTAGGCGATTTCCCAGCGAAATCGTGCCGGATTATTGACCAAACGACGGTGCCACGCCACTTCGCAAAGCACCGATCACGAAAAATTGGTATGCTGCGCCGCCCAACGCCAAAGCCAGGCGGAAATCATACGGAATCAGTCGTGCCCGATCGCTATATCAAGAAAATCCTCAATGCCCGCGTTTACGACGTTGCCGTGGAAACCCCGCTCGAGAC
>JAPYQV010000627.1 GCA_029937205.1 Alphaproteobacteria bacterium | reverse complement strand
TACCATGTCTTTGCGGCCTTGCCGAAGAACAGCTATGGCAAGGTGCTCAAGACCGAATTGCGCCGCAGCTTAGAATCAAAGGACACTGTCTGAGCCGGACCAGAACAATTCGGTCTGCAAGATTGTTCGACAATTTTGTTGTATAGTGTGTTGACAGCGAGGCGGTGGATCAGCACCCTTCAGGACCGCAAAGTCGGTAATCCGTTCTCTTTCTGAAGAGTCCGAAAGCCGCATATCAATTAGACGGAGGTGAGCGTGGCAAAGCTCTATATCGATTCGGACAAGTATGGCGATCAGGCCGGATCGCCCATTGTCGAGGCGTTTCACAGCGCCATTAAGGACATCGTCCGAAGCAAATTGGACGAGAGTGGTGTCGATTGGAATAGCTTTGTTTTCGATAAATCCTACGATTTGATCAGTGCCGAGGATATGCAGCGCGTCGAGAAAAAACTGCTCGATGCCGGCCACCGCTACGATTTCTCCGCCGTTATTTCAGCCCAGGAACGGCCCGATGCCTACAAGCCGGTCGAGGGGATCGACAGTGAGGACAAGGATTGGACGCTGGAACATCCGGACGCGCCGAGTGGGGATGCGGATGAGAATGGCCGTGCATTGTGTGGCGTCGGCGATAATGTGGTGCCCTATCCAGGCATGACCTCCGGCATCGCGCGCTATGTTCGCTCGACGGATCACGTCATGAAGTATCTCAGCGAAGGCGTGCCCGACGGCACCATCGCGATTATTGACGATTCGGGCGGCACCTTGACCGCGCCCATTCTGGAGCAATTTTCCGGTGTGATCTGCATGGGTGGCACGGTGCGCTCCCACCTTGGAATCCTCTCACGCGAATACGGCATTCCGTGTTTTATGAACGCGAAAATTACCGGCATAAAGGAAGGCCAGAAGGTTGAGATGGAGACGAATGCCGCAGCCAAGACTGCCGAGGCCTATCAAAGCGGCGTCGAAATGACCGCCAATATCTGGAAATTCGGTTAAAGGAGGCGGCCATGGCAAACAATCGCATCAGCTACGCTCAGTTGCTGGAAACCAACAATCTCATGCAGGCATGCACGGACGAAACCTACTGGCTGTGCGTCACCCGCACGGTGCAGGAATCGAAACTTTTCCCGGTGCCGTCCTACATGCTGCTGTCCTATCTCAACGCCTTTTATCGTTACCCCTCGGTGCTGCGGAAAATTGAAAGCCGCATGTCGGCTGAGGAAATCGGCGATCGTGCCCGCGCCATGGGCATCAAGGTGCAGAACCCGTCCATGGGCTGGGC
>JAPYQV010000183.1 GCA_029937205.1 Alphaproteobacteria bacterium | reverse complement strand
ACGTTGAGACTTTTAATCAGAGGGTCACAGGTTCGATTCCTGTCGCGCCTACCAATATTTTCAAAGGGTTAGAGGATTTGCGGCGATAGCTGCTATTTCTGTGTCCGCCTGGTGTCCGCCTCAGACACAAAGATACTGATGGTTTTCGTCAGTTCTTGATCCGCTCCATTGGCGAAATGACCTAGGATGTGGGCAGAATGGCGACAGATCAGAACTAATCGGTGTGACGCCCCGACAACGCATTATTCAGGGCTTCTTTCAAGTTGGGTGGGTATGTATGTCCGCCATCGTGGATTAGGCATTGAAGTCGCACAACATGCCGGGAGAATGCCATACAAACAGTCCTGAATTGGGCCTCGTGTCGAAACAAAGGCAAATCATTTTTCCCAAACGAAATTACTACATCTCTATTCACGAATTGCCAGCCTATGCTTTCGAGGTTCGAGAATTGCATTATCCCCGGAATGTGAATCTGATGTTGGTTGGTCAGTACGCCTTCGGTGAAGTCATAGATCCCCGACAGAATTACGGTTACATCAGCATCGGTCACCGCGCCGACCCAAGTGGCGGCTGCGCCGCCCTGCGAAATCCCACCAATAATAACGAACTTTCCATCGGCCTTCAGTGCGGACACGGTCTCGATTAGTTCCTGTAGATACCAGTAGGAATAAATTGAGTTCATGGCGATTAGCGTGGAATACAAGTAGGCGAAATCGGCGCGCCCACCCTCGTAGACGATCTGGCGGACGCTATTATTCGGCCGAATGTAAACAAGTGCCTGACATGGAAATTCGTCGATCAGAGTACCGTGATATCCACGCCGTTCTATGACCTGCACAGACTGGTCAAAGCCACTGCCGGGCACTATTACCGAAATACAGTCGTTAATCTCAGAACTTTCCGAAAAAAACTTCGCCTTAGTCCAACCAAAATCGAAACTGTGTACAAAATACTCTTGGTGTGAGGCGACGGTATGTTCTCTTAGCACGGTTGGAATTGTTCGCAGTGGTGTGACGGTTAGAAGTTCCCTAAGGGACGTGGGGTTCTGCTTAGGCGTGACGTCGCGTGGAAGAGCCGAAGCTAGAGATGCACTCTTCAATTGAATGCCTACAAAGTCAGGGTTTGGATCTCCAATAAACGCAAGGTTGCCCACACCCTCGCCGTCCACTATGCGCTCTAGTAAACGATCAATTACTCCATCGTTGAGAATAGCTCGGTCGCCAACAATGGTTCGCTTTACCCATTTCAACGGCGCACCAATCGTCGATATCGCGGTCTGCCCTACCGGCTTTGTTCCGATGTAAATTCCCACAACAAACGTGACGTAGATTGAAACTAGTAATGAAAATAATACCAGACCCCACAGCCAGATTTGGACGGACAATAATCTCCCCACAAGATCTCCCACAGATTGAAACAACCGTAAGTAATATGGTGCCTGTGATGGATACTTGTCCAAATATTCTTGACCATTGCTTCCTACGACCGGGGATGTTAGCGCCGAAATAGATAAAAGTCTCGCTTTCTAGGCAGTCAGTTCTTCACTCCAACTAGCGCCTAGTCGCAATCTCGCTCAGGTGTAATTTTTGGCGAGATCAAAAACAGATTCACCAGCGGCTATAGCCTGCGCGAAGCGTTGGAGCTAATGGATGCCTTGCGGTTTCGTTCGCAAAAGGAAAAGCACGAGCTTTCCCACCTCTACGAAGCCAAAATCAAGAATATGGGCAACGCCGGGCGGAACGGCGGCGAGTACTACACGCATCGCCCTCTTATTCGCGCCATTCTCCACGTGGTGAAGCCAAAAATTGGCGAACGCGTTTATGACGGTGCGGCGGGTTCCGTAACGACCTGACCACCCGCTCTAAAAGCGCAGAATACTATCGATCTTGAAGTCCAGAACGGCAGTTGTTGTGTCAGCTGACTGAGTTTATCCGCGTGGTGCTCCGACTGAGATCTCAGAAATAAAGGATGTTTCCCGGGAACGCCGCTACGCCGGCGAGAACTGGATCAGACTGACGGGAATCCCGTCGGGATCGAGAAAGATTGCCTCAATGTAGGTGCCACGCGAGCTGGTGAAATCAACCGGTTCACAAATGAACGACATCCCCGCCTTTTTGAGTTCGGCGAAGAGGGCGTGGTTCTCGTTGGTGGAGAAGACCATCGCTGGTTGGCCACGATGAATGCGAGGTGCTGGCGCCGGTAGCTCTGGTCGGGTGCCCCGAACAACTTCCATCAAACCGACCACACCAACGCTGCTGTCCTCCGCGGTGAGATAGGTCGCGCGGAATTCGCAGTCGCCGAGGCCGAGCGCCTTGCCAATCTCGGGGCCGCCGAACGTGCGCTCGTCAATCACCGTCATGCCGAGGACATCACGATAGACCGCTAGCGACCGTGCGGTGTCGCGAACGAGGAGCGACACGCGCATGACCGGTGACGTACGATTCGTCCCACTAGGCATCTCGCCTTGCGTACGGTTGGCTGCATCGGTGACCTCTTTGCCAGGCGGCGGGGTGTAGCGCAGGACGTCAACCGCCACGCCGTCGGGATCAAACACGATCATCTCGTTGAAATGGCCGCCTTCGCCGTCCGCGAGTTCGTGCGGTTCCAACAAGAAGGTGAAGCCGGCCGTCTTCAAATCGCGGTGGATGTCGGCGATGAACGGGCTATCGAAGACCAGCACGGGTTGGCCCGCATTGAGCGACGTGGTCGGCGGGCGTGGTAGTTCCGGCGGGCGCGGATTGAAAATTTCGAACAAGCCAATGCGGGCGCGCACGCTGTCCTCGGAGGTGAGATACGTCACCCGAATTTTGCAGTCGTCGAGGCCCACCATGCTGGCGATGACCGGGCCTTCGAGATCGCGAGTCTCGACCACGTCCATCCGCAAGATGTCGCGATAAAACACCAGCGACCGATCGGTGTCGCGAACGAAGATTGAGGCGCGTTCGAGCGGGCCTGTTCTATTCATTCCAAAACTCCTTTGTTCGTTTTTGGCACGGCTGGTGGGCGTGGGCGCGACGCGGTTGGGGCGTGCCCTGCCTTCTCTCGCTATAATGGCGGAAAATCCTAGGGAGGGCAGCATGAGCGACACCGTAATCCACAGTCATTTCGTCACCGTCGGGACACGGCGCGTACATTACCGGCGCGCAGGCTCCGGGCCGCTAGTGATCATGCTCCACCCGAGCCCGAGTTGGGCGAAGGCGCTCGATCCCTACACCCGCGTCTTTGCCGAGCGCTTTACGGCGATTGCGATGGATACGCCCGGCTACGGACACTCGCAAACGAACTTAGGATTCCCTTCAATGTGGTTTGGGAATGTCTGGGGTTCAGAGATTGGTTCGATTTCGTGGAAACAGGGGATTTCTGAATGGAAGGTCTGGTCGGTCTTCTCATTCTCGGATTCTGCGTCTGGATGATAGTGCGTCACCCTCTGAAATCGCTGTCCTTCGTGTTCAAGGTAGGGTTTCTGCTGATTCTGGGTCTGGGTGCGTTCCTCGTCCTCTGGTGGGTCTTACTCACCGTCTGACTCCCCACTCCCCACATTTCCTGTCAGACTTCCCCCATGAGACACATCCTCGCATCGGTGGCCTTGATAGTCCTTCTGTTTCCCGCTCTCGTGCATGCCGCGGATCTTTGCACTATTTTAGTGGGGCAACTTTCAGATCGGCCTTATCGAATTTCTGTGTCCCTCAAAGACGGTGAACGTTACCATTGGAGGGTTGGGAAGACAGATATCGAGTGCACATTGGCGTATTTTGGCGCGACTTGATCATTAGCAAGCCACCACGCCGGCGCCATAGGCTAAAGTGTGAAGCTTCACATGTATGGGCCTGCCGTCCTGTCTTTCATGGAATCGCTCGACGCCGTGGCATCGGCCCAGGAAGAAACTAATAATCATGACAGTGCAAATTCTAAAATCGGTCTGCCCCAAGGATTGCCCCGATACCTGCGGCATGCTCACCCATATCGAGGATGGCCGGGTCGTGCGCGTGACCGGCGATCCAGATCATCCAATTACACGAGGCTTCCTGTGCGGGCGCTTCCAACATTTCGAGGAACTGGTGCATCACCCGGATCGGCTCCTGTATCCGCTCATGCGCCGGAATAAATCAGAGGATTTCCGACAAGTTTCGTGGGATGAAGCCATCGACGAACTGGCCGGGCGATACCAGGAGATAATCGAACGACGCGGCGGCGAGGCCATCCTGCCCTACCACTATCTCGCCCATATGGGCTTTGTCTCCACACGATCTGGCGACCGGTTGTGGAACAAATTGAATACAAGCCGCGTCGGCATGGAGATTTGCGCGATGGCCGGTGCCGAAGCGGTGATCCGGATTTTCGGCGCCATTCGCGGCACCGAACCGCAGCATCTCGTAAAAACCCGGTGTTATGTCGCCTGGGGCAAGAACCCGAAAGCGACCAACGTCCACGGCCACGTCCTGACCAAGGACATTCATCCGACGATCGTGGTCGACCCGTTTCGGTCCGAGACGGCAGAGATCGCCGATCTTTATGTGCAGCCGCGCCCCGGCACCGATTCAATGCTTGCCATCGCCCTCATGCGAGTGCTCATCGAGCGCGACTGGATCGATAGCGAATTTATTGCCGAGCGAACCAACGGATTCGAAACGCTGCGCAAGAAAGTAATGGAAGTTCCGTTGCCGGATGCGGCCGGCGCGTGCGGCGTTCCGGTCACTCAAATCGAGGAGTTCGCCGCGCTTTATACCAACAACACGCCGTCGCTGATCCATATCGGGATCGGTCTCCAGAGAAACTCGAATGGTGGCGAGATCGTCGCCGCCATCGCCAGTCTGGCGGCTCTCTCCGGCCAGGTCGGGGTGCTGGGTGGCGGGGCGCTCTATGCGAATTTCGACTGGCCTGTCGGCGATATCAGCCATGCCGAGCTACGCAGTGAAGGTCCGAAATTTTACAACATGATCAAACTTGGCGAGGATTTGACCCGCGACGATGCCATTCAGGCGCTCTACGTTTTCAACTCCAATCCTGGCGCGACCGCGCCCAATCAGAATCTCGTCAACAAGGGCCTCGCGCGCGAAGATCTGTTTGTAACCGTGCACGACATGTTCATGACCGACACCGCCAAACGCGCCAACCTAGTGCTGCCCGCCTGCTCTTACGCCGAACAATGGGACCTACATCGCTCCGTCTGGCATGACTACGCCCAGATCAACCAACCCGCCATCGCGCCACTTGGCGAGGCGCGTTCCAATCACTGGGTGTTCAGTCAGATCGCCCAGCGCATGGGATTCGACGAGCCCTGCTTTGCCCAAAGTGATGAACAAGTTGTGCGCGATTTGGTCGCCGGAACCAGCCTCGAATTTGACGCGCTGACGGCGGGGCCGGTGCCGTGCCGGCCGGTGGAAGACACCAGTTTTGCCGACGGGCGCTTCCCGACGCCGAGCGGCAAGCTCGAACTGATGATGCCAACTTTCACCCCGGCGGAACCGACGGGAAAGCACGGCTACCGTTTCATCACCCCGAAAAGCCGGCACCTGCAATCGAGCCAGCTATTCAACGTCGAGCGCAAGTTTGCCGCGGTGCGCGAAGCCACCGTCTACCTTCACCCCGAAGATGCCGACAAAGAAGAGATTGCTGACGGCGATCCCATTCGATTGTGGAACGAGCGCGGCGAAGTGGAATTGGTTGCGCGCTTGAGCGATCGCGTACAGCCCGGCCTCCTCGTCAGTTACATGGTGCGCTGGGGTGCGAACGCCAACGCGACGACCTCCGATGCGCCCGCGGACATGGGCGGCAATTCCACCTTTCACACCAACTATGTCAGCCTCGCCCCGGCCGGGGCCTAGAATTTCTGTCAGACTTTTCCTATGAGAAGACTGACCGCATTCATCTGCCTGACCCTAGCCGTGCTTCTGTTTTCACCGACAGAGGTGTTGGGAGAACAGTCCTCCACCCCTCAAAACTGACAACCCAAACCTAATCTATAAAGAATGCATTAACGGGTTTGAGAAATCTCAGGAAGACCCCTATCGTAGAACTGGAAGGGTTTTCCTCACTTAACGGGTAGATGGGACAAGGGGGTGTCAAAAACGGGAAGGGGTATGTGTGAAACTTCGCTACCTCTCACTTGA
>JAPYQV010000626.1 GCA_029937205.1 Alphaproteobacteria bacterium | reverse complement strand
GTTATAGCCTTTCGTCCAAAATGTGATGACCGCGCGGTCGAGTGCTGTATTGCGATCGAAATTTCGCGGGCGGCCACGGGGCTTGGGGAAATCTTTTTTCATACCAAACAGTATAATATTATTGACATTCGATTAATGCGCACATTATGTACCGAATGGTTAATAATACAAGCGGCGCTCTTCAGCCATATTTCATGCGCTTTGCCCGCCGCTTGACCAATTCTGAAACCCGAGATGGAGGCGGAAATTACAATGGTTAAATTCAAGCTACTTATGGCCGGGCTCGCGGCGCTATTGCTCCAGGGAACTCTATTATCCGAACAGCTGGCGGCGGCGGAAAATACCACCACGGTGGCCGAGGGCGTTTATCTATTTGCGCCCGGAGACGGCTATACCTCGATGTTCGTTGTGACGTCCGATGGTGTGGTCGCCATTGAGCCGGTCAACAGCCAGCACGCCAAAGGCCTGCTCGACGCGATTGGCCAGACCACCGACCAGCCGGTGCGCTATTTGCTGCACAGCCACAATCACTGGGACCATGCCGGCGGCGGCCAGATATTCCGCGATGCCGGCGCCACAATTCTCGCACACCGGGAAGCCTATGATTGGATGCAGGCAAACCCGCACCGCGACATGGTGCTCCCCGATGAAGGCTGGAACGCCAAGCGCAAAGACATCACTCTCGGCGGCACGACCATTGAAATGCACTATGTCGGCATGAGCCACGGCCTCGGCATGACGGTCTTTCGGGTGGCTGAGCAGAAGGTCTTTTATGTCGCCGATCTGGTGACCTCCAACCGGGTCCTCTTTGCCACCGTTCCCGATTTTAATATCAAGGAATGGATGCGCGCACTTTCTGAAATTGAGGCGCTTGATTTTGACAAGGCCGTGTTCTCACACTCCAACGCCTACACCCCCTACGGCAGTAAGGACGATGTCACGGCAACCAAAGAATTTATCCAGAATCTGCAGGGCGCGATTATTGCCGAGTTCCAGAAGGGCGTTAATTTCACGCAGATTCCAAACGCCGTGGAATTGCCCAAATATGAAAAATGGGCGATGTACGAAGAGTGGCTACCGCTCAATGTCTGGCGTGTCATGCTCGACATGCATATGGGCGGTTTTCCGTGGCGCCCGGCACCCGATTTCGCCGATTGAGCCGACGGCCCCTGTCGGCCGGGCGGCACCCGGCTGACAGGGCGTACGCCCACTGACGGATCTTGGAGATCCTATTTCGACTGGCAGCCGAATGCCGCCCATTCTTACGGGTTCGACAATCCGAGGG
>JAPYQV010000182.1 GCA_029937205.1 Alphaproteobacteria bacterium | reverse complement strand
GCGACGAACATGCCGCGCCCGCCCCCGCCGGCGGATGCCTTCAATACCACCGGGTAGCCAATTTCCTCAGCCGCCCAGCGCGCCTCGCTGGCATCGCCGAGGGCAGCAGAGCCCGGCACCCGCGCCAAGCCGGCCTGTTCGGCGACCTCGCGCGCGCGCAATTTATCTCCGAGCAATTCGATTGTTTCGGGTCTTGGACCGACAAAGGCAATTCCGTTTTCGCTACAGAGGGCCGCGAATTCGGCGCGCTCCGACAGGAACCCGTAGCCCGGGTGCAGTGCATCACAGCCCGTCGCCATGGCGGCATGCACGATGAGCGGCAGGTTGAGATAACTCTCCCGCGCCGGCGCCGGACCAAGCACCACCGCACGATCTGCGAGCTCGGCGCCAAGGCCGTCCCGGTCGGCAGCCGATACGCCGATCACACACTCCAATCCGGCAGCCCGGCAGGCACGTATGATGCGGACGGCTATTTCGCCACGATTGGCGATAAACACGCGGGTGATGGACATTGGATCTAACCCGTTCCGGGTTCCACATAAAATAGCGGCTCGTCATGCTCGACCATGTTGCCATCTTCAATACAGATACGCGCGATACGGCCTGACACGCCTGCCCGTACAGGCGTAAACAATTTCATCACTTCAATCAGACAGACCTCACTGTCCGCGCCGATTTCCTGCCCGACGTCCACATAAGGTGCCTCGCCCGGGTTAGGAGAACGGTAAAAAGTGCCGAGATTTGGCGCGCGAATGGCCACCAAACCGTTGGTATCTTGCGCCGCCGCATCGGCTTTCTGCTTTTCAGGTTGCGCCGAAATTGGTCGCTTTCCAACCGCACGAACAGCTGGTTTCTCGGCAATCTGCCGAACAATCGGCTTGGCGGCCGGATCGTTCGACAGCACCATCTGGAGGCCGTCGACCTCAAGCCGCAATTCATTCCAGTCGGAACGCTCGAAGAGGCGGATGAACGCCTCGATATCTTTATTTTCAATAGTCACGCCATTTACATCCGTTCGATTTCACGCGCCGCGGCACAGGCCGCAAGTAACGCCGGCACGGTTTGTGGCAAGACGATGAAGTCAAGGCCGGCCCTAACCGCCGCTTCAACACCGGCATCGCTGTGCAGCGCGCCGCCACATGCCGCCTTGGTGTTTTTCAACAACTCCGGCAGGTTCTCCACCATCTCACCGCCGGGTACATGATCGAGGTCGAGAATGTTTTCCTCCGGCTGCTCGCCGTGGCGGAATACGGCGAGTGGCGATACCTCACCCGCCCAGGCGGCGAGTTCCGAGAGGGTTGGGTCGTCTCTCTCGTCCGGTGTATCGACCGCGAGCACGCCCCGGTAGACCGCCCCGGCAGCGCCATCGACGGTTACTTCCGCGCCGTCATGGCCGTGCAATACGCCCTCGCCACAGCCGACAACGCAGGGCAGGCCAAGCGCCCGGCTGACCACCGCCGCATGGGAGGTCGCGCCGCCGCTCGCGGTGACAACAGCGCGCGCCACCAACATACCGTGCACATCCTCAGGGCTGGTGGTCGGGCGCACCAAAATCACGTCCCGCCCCTTTGCCGCCTCCACTTCAGCGGCGTCCGCATCCAGCACCACATGGCCGACGCCAACGCCCTGGCACGCGGCCTCGCCCTTGGCCAGCAGCTCTGCCGCCTCTGCCGCGCCGGGAAGCAGCCTGGGGCACAGCAAAGTGCGCACCTGTTCCGCGTTGACGCGGCTCACCGCTTCGGCACGGCTGATTGTGTCTTCATGCGCCATATCGACGGCAATTCGCAGTGCCGCCGCCGGTGCGCGTTTTGCCGCCCGCGATTGCAACAGGAACAGCTCACCGCGCTGGATGGTGAACTCGATATCCTGAACATCGCCATTTTCCGCTTCCAGCAGAGTGGCGGCTGACAACAACTGCTCGTGTATGCCCGGCATATCATCCCGTAAGGCGTCGAGGGCCAGCGGTGTAATAGTGCCGGAGACGACATCTTCGCCTTGCGCGGTAGCGAGATACTCGCCGAACGGCTCAGGTGCGCCGGTCAACGGATTGCGGCTGAACAGCACACCGCTGCCGCTGGTCTCGCCGAGATTGCCGAACACCATGGCCTGAACAGTCACCGCGGTACCCATGTCATCAGGGATGTCATGATGGCGCCGGTAGCGCTTCGCCCGTCGGCTGTTCCATGACTCGAACACCGCCCGGACCGCGGCTGCCAGCTGCTCATGAGGGGAGATTGGTATCTCCTCGGCGCCCGTGGCGGCTGGCGCGCGCAATACGATGCGGCCATACATCTCGCGAAAGCGGCGGTGGGTATCTGCAGCAAATTTTGTATCCCTGGTCTCTTCGCCGAGCGCTGCTTCCGCCGCATCGGTCATGCCGAGATTAAGCACAGTGTCCATCATGCCCGGCATGCTCACAGCACTGCCCGAGCGCACCGCCACCAACAGCGGTCGCTGCGTCGCGCCGAAACCTCGCCCCGTCGCTGCTTCAAGCATCGTCACGCCACGCGCCAACTCGTCGCCGAGTTCTGGCGGCAATGCGCCGTCTTTGAGAAAGGCCCGGCAGGCATCGGTGGTGACGGCAAAGGCTGGCGGGACCGGCAGGCCGAGCGTGCGCATGCGGGCAATGCTCCACGCTTTGCCGCCAACACGGGCACGCTCCGGCAGCGAAGTGCCGTCGAGCATCATTGTCCATTTGCCGAGTTCAGCGGCCATGGTGGTTGTTATTCCTCCCGCACCCGTCCGAGCACGCGCAACAGGTCCTCGTGCAACTCGAACCAAACCGTGTGATAGGAATCGATTTTGACCGCACTGACCCAATCCGTTTCGCCGTCCTCGGCCTTTTCCAAAGCCGCAAGGAGCTTGTCCTTGTAGATTGTGAGCCGTGGCAGCGCCGTGGCCAAAGTGACGAGCATGCCCTCGGCGCGTTCGTGCAAATCGCCCAGACGGTCGATAATCTTGGCATCGTAATCCGCATCGGCATGGTCATTGGCAACGGTCTCGCCGGCGATCTCGACGGTCTGCCAATCGGTCATAAGTTGCTTGAGGTCGCGGTTGACGGCTTCGAATACCTCGTAAGCGGATGTAAATGATGTATCACCCCGTTCCTCCCCATAGACGCGGGAATACTCACCGTCCAACGCCATACGCGCCGCGGGCGTCAGCATGTAGGCCCCTTTGGTTTCGGCAACGCGGCCCTTTTCAAGCGCCTCGGCCAACAGGCCGGCGACCGTTTCCGGTTGCAAACCGGTGACAGCGGCCACGGCCTCAGCCGTACCATGCTTCTTGATGGCGACGCCATGCAGCACAAGATGCAAATCAGTCGGCGGCATTCATGGCCTCACGCGTCAACAGGCGTTGTTTCACTTCACGGCGCAGAATCTTACCGGCCGCGGTTTTCGGAAGCTCCGGCCAGATATCAATTCCCTTGGGGCGCTTATAATCGGCCAATTGTTCTTTGCACACGGCTGCGAGTTTCGCCACATCCAGGCCACTTCGCCCGGAAACGACCGCATGCACCCGGTCTCCCCACTTCTCATCGGGCAGACCGACAACAGCCGCCGCCACAACGCCGTCGCACGAGATCAGCACATCCTCGACCTCGCGCGGATAGACGTTGTAGCCGCCACTGATCAGCATGTCGTTCTTGCGGTCGAGAATGTAGAAGAAGCCGTCTTCGTCCATTCGGCCGATATCGCCGGTATGCAGCCAGCCACCGCGAAAGACTTCCGCGGTCGCTTCGGGGCGGTTCCAGTAGCGCGCCATTGTTTGCGGGCCACGGCAGACGATCTCGCCTTTCTCGCCGACGCCCAAAGGATTGTCATCATCATCGAAGATGGCGACGTCCACGGTGGTAAACGGCCTGCCGCAGGAGCCGATACGGCCGTGATCCTCGGGCTGCAGACAGGTGATTACCATGGGCGATTCTGCTTGACCGTAGGTCTGAGCGAAAACATTGCCGAAGCGCTCGATGGCGCGGGCAAGGAGTGCCGGCGCGATCGACGATGCGCCGTAACAGATGCGGCGAAATCTGTGGGCATCCGCCGCAACCGCCGTGCTCTCCAAAATAATCGAGAGCATGGTGGGCACGAGAAAAGTATGGCTCGGTTTCTCACGCTCGGCGAGGGCGACAAATGCCGCCGCGTCAAACGCCGGCAACACGAGATTGCGCGCGCCACGCACCAAGGTGGGCAGAAAAAACGCCCCGCTGGCATGGCCGATAGGCGCCGCGTGCAGAAAGCTGTTGTCCTTTTGAATATCCGGCACGAGATCGACCAGGAAAGCGGAAAGCTCGGCCAGCTCGCCGCGCGTGGTGAGTGTCACTGCCTTGGGTTCCCCCGTGGTGCCGCCGGTGTAGCCAAGTCGAAGTGGCGCATCGAGATCGCGATCAACCCGGCAGGGTGACCCGTCACCATCCTTAATCAGGCTATTCAGCTCGTCCGCGTCGATCAGTAGCTCGGCATCCAGCGCCGTCTCGTCAGCATAAATAAGCGCCCGCGCACCACTGTCGGCAAGCTTGTAGCGATGATTTGTGAGCGCCTCGCGCACATGCAAGGGCACGCGCACCAGCCCCGATTTTGCGAGCGCGTAATAAACGATCAGGCATTCGATACCGTTCGGCAGAAGTATCGCAACCCGATCTCCCGCAACCAGGCCCTTGGCCAACAGCGCATTGCCAAGCCGATCGGTGGCCGCGTCGAATTCGCGAAAGCTTAAGCTGCGCTCTCCCTCAACCAGGGCAGGTGCGTCGCCATACATGCGTGCCGCCCGGCGTATGAGCTCACCGATCTGCATGGCTAATTCCAACCACTGAGAATCCTGTGAGAATCAAGCCAAATCCGATCGCTTGAGCCCGGCTCCCTTGCCGGCAAGGTTGCGCGAGCGCGCCTGATCCGCCTTATACATGTCGTCGGCGAGGGCCGTATGCGAATTGTATTTGACCCAGGTTTCGTCGAGGAAGCGATACTTATGCGCCGCCGGTTTGAAATCGCGCACTTGCGCATTAAATTCCTCAAGTGTGAGCACACCGCGGCTGGTCTGGTAGCGGTCTTGCTTGCGCGGCAGACAGGAATCACCGGGATAAATCGGCCCGCAGGTTGGCGTGTAATCGTCGCCATCGAGGATCGAATAGGGAATTGGCGTGTACATCCGCGTCGGCCCATCGGAATGCTGCATCATGGTGTACTCGTTGGTGCGTTGGCTTGGGTGGGTCAAGAGGCCGACCAGTTCGCCGAGGCAATCGCGGCTATACTCATCGTTGAGCAATGGGCGAAAACGTTCGGCGCGCTCGTCGATCAGCATCCAATCCTCCATTTCGTAAGTGCCCGCGATATGAGCGAGATCCTTACAAATGGCGAAATAAGTCACGGCACCGGCATCGATCATTTGATCGCGCGTCCAGGCCGCCATCCGTTGCCATAATTTTTTCGTCGCGTCCTTGACCTGCTGGTTGAGTTCCAGGAATGTTTTTGTCAGCTCCTCCCGGCTGCCCATGCCGACCGGCTCGTAGCCTTCGCTCAAGGGGTCCGACGTATAGAGGCCAACACCGGCAATATGCTCGGCGCGAAATTCGGGTTCAGATTCGAAACTGCCCCAATCATCCATCAGGTAGAAATGGCAATCCTTGACCCGCATGGGCACGGTCAGATTGTTGTAAGGCACGCCCGCGGCGACGTCGTCGAGCCAGGGAAAGTCGCTCTCGGACAAATCCATATAATCGCGCACGATCATTTCCGCATTGTCGCCGAGCTTATAGGGGCCTTCATTGCACAGGCTAATGCGGCTCTCGCAGCTAATGAGAAAGCCATACTGCGAAGCGCTGGCCATGAATTGGGAAGCCGCGCTGTGTAAGTCGTCGCCGTCCTCGCAGGAATAGGCATCGGCTTCGAAAATTTGCACCTGCCGCTCGGGCAGTATTTGCGAGCGATGGCCGAATTCCTTGTTGGTAATGTGGCCGTCGTTGCGATGCCAGGACAGCTGGTAGCGCTTCCAGAAATCCATCACATAGATGCAATCCTCGACCGCGTCCTGCGGCCTCAACAGGCCCATATTGATCAGCCACTCGCGGCCCAACAGGTAAAAGCCGGGCAGCGCCCAGCCCATGGACGGGTTCTGCACC
>JAPYQV010000181.1 GCA_029937205.1 Alphaproteobacteria bacterium | reverse complement strand
GGGCCATATATGGCGCCGATCAATACGGCGCCCGCGCCCTTGCCGCCGTCGAGCAGCAGGGTTGCCGCGGCGAGCGGCTTGTTGCCGGTACGCAGCACATTTGTCGCGCCGATATTGCCGGAGCCGATCGTGCGGATATCGCCGTGGCCGAACAGCCGCGCCAGTATCAGCCCGACCGGAATAGAACCCAACAGATAAGCCGCACCTAACGCGACCGCGAAGTATGGCCAAGAATAGCCCCAACTGATTGGGTCTGGCATGGTAAGTCAGTACCATCGGGTCATAAGAATGACCCGTTGTATGTTCCCTCAAGCGCCGGGCGAGCGCATCCGCGCTCTTGGCTTACCTCGCGAATGCTCGGGCGCGCGGTCGCGCTTGCCAAAACGCAATGAGGCTGCCTCATTGCTTTCCGGTAAGGCCGTCGGCGGTGAAAAGTGTGCGCCCGTCGACAATTGTTCGGAGCGCGCGGCCTTGCACCGGTCGGCCGTCAAAGGGTGAGTTTTTCGACCTGCTGCGGAATTTCGCCGTCTCCACCACCCAAGGCACATCGGCATCGAACAGCAGCAGATCCGCTGGCGCGCCCTTGCGCAAGCGCCCGACCGGTAATTTCAACAGATCCGCCGGCGCCACGGTGAGCGGCTTGAGCACGTCGAGCAACGTCATATGGCCGCGATGATAAAGCTCGAGCGAAAGCGGTAGCAAGGTTTCCAGGCCGACGATACCGTTTGCCGCATGGGCCATGGGCAGGCGCTTGCTCTCCTGGTCGTGCGGCGCATGGTCGGTGGCGATGGCGTCGATGGTGCCGTCCTTCAGACCTTCGACGATGGCCGCGCGGTTGGCGTCGCTTCGTAACGGCGGTGCCATTTTCGCGAAGGTGCGGTAATCGCCGACATCGTGATCGGTAAGCGAAAAATGATGCGGCGCCGCTTCGCAGGTGACACGCAAGCCCCGCGCCTTGGCCCGGCGCACGCAATCGACCGCGTCGGCGGTCGAGATATGCGCCACGTGATAGCGTCCCTCGGTCAATTCGACCAGGCGGATATCGCGCTCGACCACCACCGTTTCTGAGACTTCCGGTATGCCGTCGAGGCCAAGGCGGGTCGCGATCTCGCCTTCGGCCATGCAGCCGCAGCCCGAGAGGGAGAGGTCTTCGGCATGCTGGCTGATCAGCAGGTCGAAGGTCTTGGCGTAGCTCAGCGCGCGGCGCATCACCTGACTGTTGGCGATCGGCAGGCCGTCATCGGTGAACGCCACCGCACCGGCTTCGGCAAGCATGCCGAACTCGGTGATTTGCTGGCCGCCGAGACCCTTGGTGGCGGCGGCAAAGGGAAATACCTTGGCGCCCTTGGCCTCGCGCGCGCGGCGCTGGACGAACTCGATCAGGCCGACATTGTCGATCACCGGGTCGGTGTTGGGCATGCTGCATATGCTGGTGACGCCGCCGGCCAAGGCGGCAAGCCCGCCGCTGGCGATCGTCTCCTTATGCTCATGGCCGGGCTCGCGCAGGTGGACATGCATATCGATCAATCCCGGCGAGAGACAATGGCCGGCGCAATCCACCACCTCGATGCCCTCGGGCACGCCGTCGGCGAAGAGACCTGCGCCGAGATCCGCGATATTTTTGCCCTCGGTCAGGAGTGCGCCCTTTGCGTCGAGGCCGCTTTCCGCATCAAGCAGGCGCGCATTGATATAGGCGGTACGCACTTCGGTCATGCTGTTTCCGGCTCCCGTCCGAGCAGGTCGAGGCAGGCCTGGCGCACCGCGAGGCCAAGCTCAACCTGAATCAGGATGGCGCTCCGCGTGATGTCGTCGGCGACAGAACTGTCGATTTCAACGCCGCGGTTCATCGGCCCAGGATGGAGGATTAGCGCGTCCGGTCTGGCCATCGCCAGCTTGGCTTCATCAAGGCCGAAATAGCGGAAATATTCCCGCGTCGAGGGCACAAAGGTGCCCTGCATGCGTTCCGCCTGGAGGCGCAGCATCATGATGATGTCGCATTCCTCAAGGCCTTGGCGCATATCGTGGAAAACCTCCGCTCCGAGCCGTTCGATCGCCGGCGGCACCAGGGTGGACGGCGCCACCAGGCGGACCTGCGAGCCCATCATGGACAAGAGGAGAATATTTGAGCGTGCCACCCGGCTGTGCAGGATATCGCCGCAGATCGCCACCCGGAGACCGTCCAGGCGGCCTTTGTGGCGGCGGATGGTAAGCGCATCAAGGAGCGCCTGCGTCGGATGCTCATGGCTGCCGTCGCCGGCATTGATCACGGCGCAGTTGACGTGATTGGCCAACAGGCGCACGGCGCCGGCATCGGGATGGCGGACAACGATCACGTCGGGGTGCATGGCGTTCAGCGTCATCGCCGTATCGATCAGGGTCTCGCCCTTTTTAATCGCTGAAGAGGCGACGGAAATATTGATCACGTCGGCGCCGAGGCGCTTGCCGGCAAGTTCGAACGAGGTGCGCGTCCGGGTCGAGGTTTCGAAAAACAGCAGGATCAGGGTGCGCCCGCGCAACACGTCGGATTTCTTCTGGGCATTGCGATTGAGCGCGACATAGGATTCGGAGAGATCGAGAATCGTCGTTACGTCGCCGGGGGAAATTCCATCGATCCCGAGCAAGTCACGCTGGGCGAGCGCATTGGGGCGCGTTTGAGGCTGCATCAAAACCGATTCTTAAAGCGCCCTGGCCGAAGCGGCAAGGCGTGCCTGAACGCTACGGCCAAGGCGCTCTTATTATGGAATAATTTGGTGCCGGTCTGAATGCCTGCTAGATGCCGCGCGCGGCTTTGGGGCGCGAATCGAAGGTTGCGAATCAAGGCACTGGACGGGGCGGGCGCGATAAACGATGTTTGCGCGCCCATGAATGATCGCCCCAATTCCCTAGAGCTTGCGGCCGGCGGCGTGATGGCCGTGCACGCCGTCACCGTGTTCGCCAATCTGATGGTCTCGACATCCTTTCCGGTCGGCAAGGAGATCACCCACGCCATGGAGCCCGGCGTGCTGATGCTGCTGCGCTTTGCCCTGGCGGCGCTGATCATCGGTGTCTATGTCCATTTTCGCCATGGCCTGACCTTTCCCGGCAGGCGCGCCATGTTGCGCTATGCCCTCATCGCCTCGACCGTCGTGATTTTCTTTTGGTGCATGTTCGAGGCGTTGCGTCATACCAACGCACTCAATACCAGTGCGCTGTTCACGGTGGTTCCCGTGCTTTCCGCGATAATTGCCTTTTTCTGGGCCGGCGAGCGCCTCGGCGGCTATCGCTTCGCCGCGCTTGCGCTTGGCCTGGTCGGCGCGCTCTGGATCATTTTCCGCGGCGACCCGGAGCGCTTGATCGATCTCGACGTCAACAAGGGCGATATCATCTTCCTCGCCGGCTGTGTCGCCTTCGGCTTCTACGGCGTGATGATCAAGAGCTTTCACCGCGGCGAGCCGACCGCCGTCATGACGTTCTGGATCCTGCTGCTCAGCGCCATATTCTACCTCGCCATTGCGGCCAAGGATTTGGCGGCGACGGAGTGGACCGCAGCGGGCCCGGTGGTCTATGGCGGAATTGTCTATCTCGCCGTGGTGAGCACGGTGCTGTCGTTTTTCCTCTTTCAGTATGCCGCGCCGCGCATCGGGCCAACCCGGGTCCTCGCATACACTTACTTCATCCCCGCCTTTGTGCTGTTGGTGGATTGGGCGATCGGGCGCGGATTGCCAACCGCGATGACGCTCCCCGGCATTGCCATCGTCCTCATTGCCAGTTTCGTCATTCAACGCGGCGTGATTGATATCGGCCCGTCCAAGTGAGCCTGTCGCGCCCCGGCACCACGCTTTCGCACGTGCTCGCCTTGGTGGCGATGATTTTCATCTCGACCATCTTCAGTGTCGGCGATGAGATCGCCGATACCATGCCGGCCAGCGTCTTAATGGCGCTGCGCTTTGGTCTCGCGGCCCTGATGCTCGCGCCCTATGCGATCTGGCGCTATGGTCTGGGTGGTCTGGCGGTGAAGGGTCTCTGGCGCTACGCAATTCTTTCTGTTCTTTCGACGATCTTCTTCTGGTCTATGTTCGAGGGCCTGAAATATACCGATTCCCTCAACACCAGCGCGATCTCGACCACGATTCCGGGATTTACCGCTCTCTACGCGGCGATTCTGATGCGCGAGCGCCTTGGGCGCTACCGCCTGGCGGCCCTTTTGCTCGGCATGGCCGGCACGGTCTGGGTGGTGTTTCGCGGCGACCCCGAGCGCCTGTTGGCGCTCGAGCTCAGCAAGGGCGATGCGCTGTTTTTCGCCGGCTGTATCTCCATGGGCCTCTATGCCGCCTTGATTCCCAAGTTGCATCGCGGCGAGCCGGTGCCGGTAATGAGTTTCTGGATCACCGTGATGGTGGCGGCGATGTTCCTGGCGCTGGCCAATGTGGATATGGCCGAGGTTGCGTGGGGCGAGATCAGCAACGGTGTTTGGGGTGCCGTGTTCTGGCTCGCCATCGGCCCGACAATCCTCACGTTTTTCCTCATTCAAACGACCTCGCTCACCATCGGCTCGACTCGCGTGCAATCCTATTCCTACCTGATACCGGCCTTTGTCCTGGTGCTCGATTGGGTCATGGGCCGCGGATTGCCGTCGGCCATGACCATTCCAGGTATTGTCATCGTGGTGCTCGCCACCATCGTGATCCAGCGTGGTGTTATCGTTGGCGGTGTGACGCGCTAACCCTTCCGCGACAGATAGTCGAGCGCGCCCTGGAGGATGTAGGTGGCGGCCAGTTTGTCGATCACTTCGGCGCGCCGTTTGCGCGAAAGATCGGCTTCGATCAGGGTGCGCTCCACCGCCGCGGTCGAGAGGCGCTCGTCCCACAGCGCCACCGGCACACCAAGCCGCTCGGCCAAATTCTCGGCAAATTGCCGTGCCGATTGGGCGCTCGGGCCGACGGAGCCATCCATATTGAGCGGCAGACCAACGACAATGCCGCAAACTTCATGCTCTTTCATGAAGCCCTCGAGGCGCGTCGCGAAGTCGACAAATTTGCAGCGTTTGATGCCTTCCGCCGGGCTCGCCACCATGCGCATCATGTCGGAGAGGGCGATGCCGACGGTCTTTGAGCCAGGGTCGATGCCAATCAGGCGGCGCATCGGCGGCAGCACGTCATGGAGCGCGTCGAGGCTCATAAGCGTCATATTGCGGTTCACTCGGCCCGGTGTTACTTTCGCCGCCTTCTGCGCGCCCAAGGGCTTGAAACGCTTGACGTAAAGGGCGAAGCGGCGGCTAGTTTTTATTCAAATTCAAAGCGTTGGATACCCTGACACATGGCAATTGATAAGGCCACCGTGCTGCGCATCGCCAAGCTGGCGCGCATCGAAGTTGCGGATGAGGCGACCGACGACCTCGCCGACGAGTTGAACGCGATCATGGCCTGGGTCGAGCAGCTTTCCGAAGTCGATACCGAAGGCGTCGAACCGATGACCAGCGTCGTCGATGTCACGCCGCCGCTTCGGGGCGACACGATTGATGCGGTCGTGCCGCGCGATGATTTACTGGCCAATGCACCAAATTCGGAAGACGGCTTTTTTGTCGTCCCCAAGGTGATCGAATGAGCGCCCTCACCGATCTCACGATGGCTGGCGCCCGCGCTGCCCTCGACAAGGGCGAATTTTCCGCGTGCGAGCTGACCGAGGCGCATATCGAGGCCTGCGAAAGCGCGCGCCATCTGAATGCGTTCGTGGCCGAGACCTTCGATCTGGCGCTGAGCCAGGCTGAAGCGTCGGACAAGCGTTTGGCGGCGGGCGAGGGCGGCCTGCTCGAGGGCATGCCGCTCGCGATCAAGGACCTATATTGCACCAAGGGCGTTCACTCGACCGCGTGTTCGCATATTTTGAACGGCTTCGAGCCGCCCTATGAATCCACCGTTACGGCGAATCTCTGGCGCGAAGGCGCGGTGATGCTGGGCAAGACCAATATGGACGAGTTCGCCATGGGCTCGGCCAATGTGACGAGCTATTACGGCAACGTCACCAATCCGTGGCAGCGCACCGGCGACAACAAGCCGATGGTGCCGGGCGGCTCGTCCGGCGGTTCGGCGGCGGCGGTGGCGGCGCGCCTGGCGATTGCCGCGACCGGTACGGATACTGG
>JAPYQV010000180.1:3568-6123 GCA_029937205.1 Alphaproteobacteria bacterium | reverse complement strand
GCATCCAGCCCACTCCGGCAGAGCCGATAAAGCTGAAAAAACCAACGCGGGAATCGGTCACCAGTTTCTGCGATACCTCGCGCTCGGCGGTGACCACCGGCTGACACCATTCGTCCGGCAGGCCCGCTTCGCGCAATATCTTGACGAAGCGTATACAGGAGAGCGGTGTATCCTCGGACGGTTTGACAATCACCGGGCAGCCCACGGCGACGGCGGGGCAGACCTGATGGATGATCAAATTGAGCGGATGGTTGAACGCGCTCACCGCTGTCACCACGCCGATCGGCTCGAGGCTGGTAAAGGCCAAACGGTGTTGTGACGAGCGCGAAATCCCCATCGGGATTTCCTCGCCCGCCTGAGTGCGCAACGCCTCGATGCAGAGCTTCACACCATCGATGGCACGCGATACTTCATGCTTTGAATCCATCAGCGGCTTGCCGCCCTCGCGCGCCGATTCGAGAGCCAGATAATCGGCCTTCTTGGTCATGATCTCGACCGTGCGCTCCAGGATATCGACGCGCCGCCAGGCCGGCAGCCAGGCATCGCGGTCGCGGTAGAGTGCGTAGGCGGTTTTCAGCGCCTGCTCAGCGACGGCGGTGTCCGATGTTGCCACGCTGCCGATCTTGCGGCGGTTGTACGGGGATAAAACGTCGATCGCCGGTGAACTACTTTTTGCACCCGGCACCATCAGCCCATAGCGCTCAGCCATTGTCACACTCCTTGGTTGGTTCCCTGAACAGAAGCGTACCTTGAGGGTGCGCGCGGCGACAAGCCCGATTCAATTATATTTTATGGCGATGATCTCATAGTTACGCGTGCCGCCTGGCGCGTTGATTTCGATTGAATCGCCTTCCGACTTGCCGATCATCGCGCGCGCCAGTGGCGCGGATATGGAGAGCCGGCCCTCATTCACATCGGCTTCTTCCGCGCCAACAATCTGATAGGTGCTTTCCTCTTCGCTCACTTCGTCGATCACCGTCACGGTGGCGCCGAACTGAACGTGGTCACTCGACAGGTTGGAGATGTCGATCACTTCAGCCAGGCCGATGGTGCTTTCCAAAACACTGATGCGCAATTCAATCATGCCTTGGCGATCCTTGGCGGCGTGGTATTCGGCGTTTTCGGACAGGTCGCCATGTTCGCGCGCGGTCGCGATTTCACGAATGATATAGGGCCGGTCCTTGCTTTTCAGGCCGCTAAGCTCTTCTTGCAGCTTGGCATAGCCTTCTGGCGTCATGGGATGCTTTTCCATCGTCCTTGCCTCGTGTCTCAGCCTTGTCTTGTCTTTATTCAAACACCAATAGTCTTCCAACCGGCAGCCACAGCGGCCGGGCAAGAATTCTTCCAAAAATCACCGAGGGACTAATCGCGTTGTCCATCAGAGCCTTCAGAGCCTTCAGAATAGGACTGGAGAGTTTTAACTTCAAGGCTGCCGCTTGCGAGCGCGGTGACGGCTTTGAGCATCGCCTGGCTGCCGGCGGTGGTGGTGAAGTAGGGAATCTTGTGTTCCAGGGCCGAGCGCCGGAGCGCATAGCTGTCGGCAATCGCCTGGGTGCCTTCCGTGGTATTGACGACAAGCTGGACGTCGCCGTTCTTGATCGCATCAACAATGTGCGGGCGGCCCTGATGCACTTTGTTGATCCGCTCGACCACGACGCCGGCCTGTTCAATCGCTTGTGCCGTGCCTGCGGTGGCGATCAAGTGGTAGCCCATGGCCGACAATTCGGCGGCGATGGCGCAGATAATGTCCTTGTCGCGATCGCGCACCGAGAGGAAGACACAGCCTTCGAGCGGCAGGTCGACGCCGGCGCCCAGCTGCGCCTTGGCAAAGGCGCGGCCGAAATCCGTATCGATGCCCATCACTTCGCCGGTCGATTTCATTTCTGGCCCGAGGAGTAAATCGACCCCGGCAAAACGGGCGAAGGGAAAGACCGCCTCTTTTATAGAGATATGCCCGTTGCCGGTGTTGCTGAGGTCGAACGCGCTCAGTTTTTCGCCCGCCATGATGCGCGCCGCGATCTTTGCAATCGGGCGGCCGATGCTCTTGGCGACGAATGGCACTGTGCGGCTGGCGCGCGGATTAACCTCAAGCACGTAAATTTCCTCGCCCTTGATGGCGAACTGCACATTCATCAGGCCGCACACGCCGATCTCGCGTGCCATCGCCTCGGTCTGGGCGCAGATGCGCGCGATCATCCCGTCCGAAAGCGAGTGCGGCGGCAGGGAACAGGCGGAATCGCCGGAATGAATGCCGGCTTCCTCGATATGTTCCATCACCCCGGCGACAACGACTGTGTCGCCGTCGGCCAGCGCATCGACATCCACTTCGATGGCGTCCTGCAGGAAGCTGTCGATCAACACCGGGCTGGTGCCCGAGACTTTCACCGCCTCGCGCATATAGCGTTCAAGATTGCTGGCATCGTGGATGATTTCCATGGCCCGCCCGCCGAGCACATAGGATGGCCGCACCACCACCGGATAGCCGATCTCCTCGGCCAGCCGCGCGCCTTCCTCGGCCGAGGTACAGGTCGCATTGGCCGGTTGTTTGAGGCCAA
>JAPYQV010000180.1:0-3558 GCA_029937205.1 Alphaproteobacteria bacterium | reverse complement strand
AGCCAAGCTCGTGCAGCAAATTGCGGAAGCGGTCGCGGTCCTCGGCCCGGTCGATGGCGTCGGGCGAGGTGCCGAGGATCGGCACCCCGGCTTGTTCCAGCGCTTTTGCGAGTTTGAGCGGTGTTTGGCCGCCGAACTGGATATTAAGTCCAGCGAGGTCACCTTTGGCTCCCTCGACACGCACAATATTGAGCACGGTCTCGATGGTGAGCGGCTCGAAATAGAGCCGGTCCGAGGTATCGTAATCGGTCGAGACGGTTTCCGGATTGCAGTTGACCATGATCGTCTCGAAGCCGGCCTCCGACAGTGCGTAGGCGGCGTGGACGCAGCAATAATCGAACTCGATGCCCTGGCCGATACGGTTCGGGCCGCCGCCGAGGATGATCACCTTGCGGCGCTCGCTAGGCTCGGCCTCGCATTCGGCCGGCACGGCTTCGCCGTCGGCGCCGATTTCGTCCGCTTCGTAGCAGGAATACATATAGGGCGTGCGCGATTCGAATTCCGCGGCGCAGGTATCGATGCGCTTGAACACTGGAAAGACGCCGAGTTTATGGCGCAATGCCATCACTGCTGTTTCCGTTTCGCCGGTGAGCTCGGCCAGGCGCGCGTCGCCGAAGCCGGCGCGCTTGAGGTCGAGCAGCCCGGCGCGATCTTGCGGCAGGCCATTCGTGATAATCGCCTGTTCAGTCGCGACCAGCGCCTCGATCTGGGCCAGGAACCACGGATCGAAATAACACGCGCGGTGAATTTCCTCGCGCCCGAGGCCGGCGCGGAAGGCTTCCGCCACCACCAGTAGCCGGTCGGGCCGCGGTTGGCTGAGCGCCCAGAGCAACGCTTTCCGGTCGCCGCCAGGTTGCCAGCCTTCGATCGAGGGCGTATCGAGACCGTTGATGCCGGTCTCCATGGAGCGCAGCGCCTTTTGCAGGGATTCCTGAAAGGTGCGGCCGACCGCCATGGCTTCGCCGACCGATTTCATCGAGGTCGTCAGCAGCGCCGCTGTGCCGGGGAATTTCTCGAAGGTAAAGCGCGGCATCTTGGTGACGACATAATCGATGGTCGGCTCAAACGAGGCCGGGGTGACGTCGGTGATGTCGTTGTCGATCTCGTCCAGTGTGTAGCCGACGGCGAGCTTGGCCGCGACCTTGGCAATCGGAAAGCCGGTCGCTTTCGAGGCCAGCGCCGAGGAGCGCGAAACGCGCGGGTTCATCTCGATGATGACCATCTTGCCGGTCGCCGGATCGACGGCAAATTGCACATTGGAGCCGCCGGTCTCGACGCCGATCTTGCGCAGCACCGCGATCGAGGCGTTGCGCATGCGCTGATATTCCTTGTCGGTCAGCGTCAGCGCCGGCGCCACGGTCATCGAATCGCCGGTATGAATGCCCATCGGATCGATATTCTCGATCGAGCAGATGATGATGCAATTGTCGGCCTTATCGCGCACCACCTCCATTTCATATTCTTTCCAGCCGAGCACGGATTCCTCGATCAGCACTTCGCCGACCGGCGAGGCGTCGAGCCCGCCGCGCACGATCTCGTCGAACTCGTCGCGGTTATAAGCAATGCCGCCGCCGGTGCCGCCGAGCGTAAAAGACGGGCGGATGATCGCCGGCAGGCCGGTCAATTGGATGGCGTCGCGGGCTTCTTCGGGCGATTTCGCCACCTGGCTTTTAGGGCTATCGAGGCCAATTTCCTGCATCGCGTCACGAAACAGCTGGCGATCCTCGGCCACCCTGATGGCTTCGCGCGAGGCACCAATGAGCGCCACGCCATGTTCCTCGAGCGTGCCATCATCGGCGAGCGCGAGGGCCGTATTCAGCGCAGTCTGCCCGCCCATGGTGGGCAACAGCGCATCGGGTTTCTCTACGGCGATGATTTTGGCGACGATCTCGGGCGTCACCGGTTCAACATAGGTCGCATCGGCAAAATCCGGATCGGTCATAATTGTCGCCGGATTGGAATTAACCAAAATAACGCGATAGCCCTCGTCTCGGAGCGCCTTGCAGGCCTGCGTCCCGGAATAATCGAACTCGCACGCCTGGCCAATAACAATCGGCCCGGCGCCGATCACCAGGATCGATTTGATGTCGGTACGCCTAGGCATATGAATCCATCAGCGCGACGAAGCGCTCGAAGAGATACTGCGAATCCTGTGGGCCGGGTGAAGCTTCGGGGTGATGCTGCACGGAGAAGACCGGCTTGTCCGTGACTTCCAGACCTTCAAGCGTGCCGTCGAAGAGCGAGACGTGGGTAGCGTTGACACCCTCGGGCAGGCTCTCGGCCAGCACTTCGAAGCCGTGGTTTTGGCTGGTGATCTCGACCTTGCCGGTTTTCAGTTCTTTTACCGGGTGGTTTGCGCCGCGGTGGCCGAACAGCATTTTCTTTGTCTTGGCGCCGAGGGCCAGGGCCAGCATCTGGTGGCCGAGGCAGATGCCGAAGATCGGCAGGCCGGCTTCGAGCAGGGTCCGGATGGCGGGAATGGCGTATTCGCCGGTCGCCACCGGATCGCCCGGGCCGTTCGAAAGAAAGACGCCGTCGGGTTTGTGGGCGAGGATTTCCGCGCCGTTGGCGCTGGCCGGAACGACGGTCACGCGGCAGCCATGGGCCGCCAGCGAGCGCAGGATATTGCGCTTGGCGCCGTAATCGACCGCGACCACATGGTGGCGCGCCGCAGGCGGTGCCGCGTAGCCACCGGTGCCGGAAAAATCCCAGACCCCTTCTTCCCAGTCATAGCTTTGGCCGCAGGTGACGTCCTTGGCCAGATCCATGCCCTCAAGGCCGGGCCAGGCGGCGGCTTTCGCCGCGAGCTCCGAGACTTCCACCGCGCCGTGGCAGAGCGCGCCGGCCTGGGCACCGTGTGTGCGCAAGTGGCGTGTCAGGCGCCGCGTATCGACGCCGGAGATACCGACCAGGCCGTGCTGCTTCAACCAGCCGTCGAGATGCTCAAGGCTGCGGTAATTTGAGGGATCCGTGATGTCGGCGCGGAGAATGAGGCCGCGCGCCGCCGGGTCGACCGATTCGATATCGGCGTCGTTGGCGCCGACATTGCCGATATGGGGAAAAGTAAAGGTGATGATCTGGCCGGCGTAGGACGGGTCGGTGAGGATTTCCTGATAGCCGGTGAGCGCGGTGTTGAAGCACACTTCGCCGACCACCATGCCCTCAGCACCAATGCCCTGGCCACGGAACAGGCTGCCATCGGCCAGCGCCAAGGCGGCCAATCCGGGGGTCTTGCCGGGGTTGGACATGGCAGTTTGATCCATGTTGTGAGCCGTGTGCGCCGGCGGTTGATTTTTAGCCATTGGGTTGGTTTGATCGCGGCACGAGAGGCGCGCAAAACCTCCGCCAAGCGCCACGCGGCGCAAACTACGAAGTCGCGCTGAGCCCGTCAAGTAATCGCCGCCCGAGCGCATCCCCTCGGCTTGAACGCCGGCGCCAATGATCGTCAAACGAGGCTTGACCGGTATGGCGAAATCAGGCGCTATGGCCACGCTGGCAAAGCAAAATGTAGAGGCGCCGGGCGCATATGAATGGTGGAATTCCAAATACCGTAAAGCG
>JAPYQV010000625.1 GCA_029937205.1 Alphaproteobacteria bacterium | reverse complement strand
GACCTGGCCCGAACTGTCGAGGCCGGCCTACTCCAGGAGCGTCACGATATCCGCCTCATGGGCACCATCGAACACCGGTGTTGCCATCGGCACACCAGCCTGCAAGCTGTGGGAAAAATCTGAGAATTGCCGGCTCGTCATGGAATCGACGAGCTTCTTGCCGGACCCCGTGCCATCGTCATAGACATCGCCAAGAAACTTCTTGAGCGGTTCCTTCGGTTCTCCGGTTTCGATCGCATTGAGCATTTTCTCGATCTGTTTACCGAGCCCGCGTGACGCCCAGCCAAGATGGGTTTCGAGGATTTGTCCGACATTCATGCGCGACGGCACACCCAACGGATTGAGCACAATATCGACCGGTGTGCCATCCTCCAAATGGGGCAAATCTTCGACCGGCAGAATCTTGGAGATCACGCCCTTGTTGCCGTGGCGGCCAGCCATCTTGTCACCGGGCTGCAATTTACGCTTCACGGCGACAAACACTTTCACCATTTTCAGCACGCCCGGCGGCAATTCATCGCCGCGCTGAATCTTGTCGACCTTGCCTTCGAAACGGGATTGGATACGCAGGCGCTCGCGATCCAACTCTTGCTTGAGGGTTTCCATCTTCGCCATGACGGCATCGTTTTTGAGAACGATCTGCCACCACAATCCGCGCGACAGGGAATCCAGGATTTCTTCGGTAATTTTGACGTTGCCGCCAAATTCCTTCGGACCGGAAGCGCCGATTTTGCCGAGAATTAACTCCTTCAAACGAGCATAAATATTGCGCTCAATGATATGCAGCTCATCGCTTCTGTCTTTGGCGAGATGCTCGATCTCTTCATGTTCGATCGCCAGCGCGCGTTCGTCCTTGTCGATACCGCGGCGGTTAAAGACACGCACTTCAACAACAGTGCCCATGCCGCCCGGCGAAACCCGGAGCGATGTGTCGCGCACATCGGACGCCTTTTCACCAAAGATGGCGCGCAGCAGTTTTTCTTCCGGCGTCATCGGCGATTCACCCTTCGGCGTAATCTTGCCGACCAGAATATCGCCCGGACTCACTTCCGCGCCGATATAGACGATACCGGCCTCGTCCAAATTCTTGAGGCCCTCTTCGCCGACATTTGGAATATCGCGGGTTATTTCCTCTTGGCCGAGCTTGGTATCGCGAGCCATGACTTCGAACTCGTCGATATGAATCGAGGTAAACACATCGTCCTCGACAAGACGCTCCGAAATCAGGATCGAATCCTCGAAATTGTAGCCATTCCACGGCATGAACGCGACCAGCACATTGCGGCCC
>JAPYQV010000179.1 GCA_029937205.1 Alphaproteobacteria bacterium | reverse complement strand
AATATGGACGAATGCATCCTTTGAACCATCATCCGGGCTGATGAAGCCATACCCTTTGACGGAATTGAACCACTTCACGGTTCCTGTACTCATATTACTCTGTGCTCTCATTATCGTTGCGGTCACCCGCAAATTCATTGCGGATGGGTTTCAGCACGCCGACCTCCCGAGACCAATTGCAGCACTGTGTATTAACCAAGCTGAATACATCGGTTTATCGAAGACTGATCTTGAATGTATAAGCCGAGCCGCTTCGATATGCAATCGGTAGTCTGATTAAAACAATTATTGTAATTTGGCCATTGCATCGCCAAATCTGTTATCGAGTATCATTGAGTTTATGATTAGAGCGGACTTTCTTACGGAAACGCCCGCCTGCCAACCTGAAAAAGAGAGAATAAATGGGAAAAATTATAGCTTCCGCACTGTTGGTCACGGCGATTTCTTTTATGGGATTTTCGGGCTTTATCCCGGCGCGGGCCGGACTCTTGGACGATGTTCTGTCGGCGCCAAAGACCCTGTTTGACAGAGCCATAGAAGCGCGCAGCACTTCCGACATTATTACCGACAATGAGATCGTCATAGAAATTAATGCGATCATGGCAGAGCTTGGAACGATCAAGGCGTCCACTGAAATTTACGAGCAGCACCTTTTGATGACCGGCCTGTTTGACGATGCCGAGTTATACGAAGAATTCCGCGAGCGTGTTATGGAAGTTGAGGGCATCAAGGAACTGTACTGGCACGTCGAATATATGAGCGAGGAAGATCAGGAAGCCAACGAAGCGGAGATGCTCGACTGGGTCGACGCCATTGAACTCGATGCCCGGATCGGCATTCACCTATTCGAAACGGCGGGCATTGCCGACGTCAATCTACGCGTCGCGGTCGACTCTTTTGCCAGCGTTTATCTAATTGGCCGGGCTCGCTCGCATGAAGAAATGCTAAAAGCCGTTGAAGTCACCAGCGCCACCGAAGGCGTCGGCGTTGTCATCAATTATATTGACATGAACCCGTAACGGCTCACGCCGCAGCGGAGGGCGACGGCAAGCTGACGATAAACCGGCTGCCGGCGCGCCGAGGCGGCTTTCCACCTGTATTGTGCCGTGATGCGCTTCAACGGCGGCCTTGACGATGGAGAGCCCGAGGCCCGTGCCGCCTACCCGAGCGGTTTCACTGACGCGGTAATAGCGATCGAATATGCGCGCCAATTCATTCTCGACAAGACCCTCGCCCTGGTCGGCGACCTCAATCAGAATATTGTCATTATCGCGCTTTACACTGAGTGAGACCTCTCCACCGGGCAGGGAATATTTGATCGCGTTGGACAACAGGTTCGAAAGAATGCGCCGGATGATCGCTTCATCGAGAAAGGCCGTTCTGCAGTCAGGCTGCAGGTGAAGCTCGAGTTGGTGGTCCGATTCACTGCCGAGGCGCATTTGGCGCTCCATATCCTCGCAAACATCGCCGAGCTTGATTGTCTCGGGCTGGCACAGAA
Organism: Alphaproteobacteria bacterium; assembly: GCA_029937205.1. Taxonomy (GTDB): domain Bacteria; phylum Pseudomonadota; class Alphaproteobacteria; order UBA828; family UBA828; genus PTKB01. Next base: position 4,642 of record JAPYQV010000179.1, on the reverse strand, counting down.
TATCGGTTGCGTCCTCTTCGCCGACCAGCAGGAGATTGTCGAGGAGTTGCGTCAGTGACTTTACTTGGCGTGTCACATCTTGGAGATACTCCGTGCTCTGATTTTCGTCGAGCTTGTCGCGATAGCGCAGCAGAAGCTCAACGCCTGCCTGAATGGTCGTCAACGGTGTACGGAATTCATGCGAGGCCGTGGCGAGAAAGCGCGATTTGGCAAGATTGGCTTCGTTCGCGGCGTCTCTGGCGGCGCGAAAACGCGCGCTGGTCTGGCGGTGGCGGACGAGTTCGAGGTGCAATCGTCGTTGCGACAACCAGTACAAACTCAAATGGCAAAGCACGATGCCCGAGATGAAAATAAGGCTGAGCGACGCTGAAACGATGAACGTCAGCGGTTGAAACTCCGTTGTGATGGTTTGTGGAAATTCATGCCCCGAGAAATGCAGCAGCAGCATGGTCAGTATTCCGAGTGCCGCCAGAATGCTGGTCAACACGGCGCCGCGCACGCCGAGGAACAACATACCGACAACCGGGATGGCGGCAATCCAAGGGATAATAAACGAAATAATGCCGTTGAAATAATACAGTGCCGCATAAACCAACAGCGAGAATTGCACCAGGGAGGAGACGCTTGCGACGCGGTAGGAAATGCCCCACTTCACGGTGAAGGGGTAAATAAAAAACAAGACAAACCCAAGAACCAGCCAATACAAGGGAGGTTCGGCAACATCGGCCACGAAGTACAGCATGGCGGCGATCACGAGAGCGAGATTGGGCGACAGAAAATGCGAAACAACAAACACTTTGGCGCGTAACCTGTCATCCGGATCGGGATAAGCGCGTACATCGATAAACCAAGTGGCGAAGCGGTCGAGCCCGCGCAAGCCGCCAAATGGTGGACGTCTGTCCGGGGCGACGAGACGCTGTTTATCCGATGTTGCCACGCAGACCTTTCCCGTCCGAAGCGGCCGTTAGAATCACTTCTCTCTGCATAGCACTACCATTATCTTGGATTTCATACCGAGCAAATATCAAACAAGGACAAATCAGCGATGACACGGGATTGGCAAGAATTGGAAAAGTGGGACCGTGCCTATTATCTGCACGGCGTGCAGGCGGCCTCGGAGCATCAATACACTGCCGTCGACAGTATGGACGGTAATTGGTTCACACTGGCGGACGGCACACGGATGCTGGATTTCATGAGCCAGCTCATTTCCGATAGTATGGGCCACCGTCATCCCGCCATTCACGCCGAGCTGAGCCGCGCCATGGAACGCTATGGTCATGCCTATTTCGGCTTGGCCAACGAATATCGCGCCCGTGCCGCCAAACTCATCATCGAGAATCTGCTGGGCGAATCTGCTTGGGCCGGCCGCGCCCGGATTTTTTCCTCTGGCACGGACGCGGTCGAAAGCTGCATTACCATGGCGAGGCTCTATACCGGCAAATCGGTAATCCTGACGCAGGCCCATTCCTTTCACGGCATGGTAATGGGCTCGACCATGATGCGCGGCTATCGCGCCAACATTTCGCCGGCAAGCAGTTTCGACAAGGTTCAGGATATTCCCGGCTTTCCGGCACCAGGCTATATCCCCATTCCGGCGCCCGAATTCGAGGATTGGGACGGCAGTGGGCGTCTGCCTTCTTTGGAAGCGACCGAGCAAATCGTTAACGCCATCGGCGGCGAGAATATTGCGGCAGTTATCACCGAGCCCATGCTGGGCGGCGCCGGCACTTTTCCGCACCGCGATTACACCGCGGGCCTCCGGGATATTTCAAAGCGTCACGGTTTTCTCTGGATCGACGACGAGGTTATCTGCGGCGTTGGCCGTCTTGGCGAATGGTTCGGCTATATGCATTGGCCCGGCGTCGAGCCCGATCTGATTGCGGCGGGCAAAGGGCTGAACGGCTCGGCGCTCCCGGTCGGCGCGGTTATCGCGAGCAAGGAAATCTCGGAGCATTTTGAGACAGCGCGCTGGTGGAGCGGCAGCACCTGGGACGGCCATCCGCTGATTTGTGCCACCATCGTCGGCAATCTGGAATATATGCTGGCCAACGACATCCTTCAGCAGGTGCGCCAGCGCGGCGCCTATCTTAAAGAGCGGCTCGACAGCATTCAGGCCAAGCACCCCTCGGTCGGCCGGGTTTCGGGCCGCGGTTTGTTTTACACGGTCGATCTGGTGAACGGCGAGGGCGCGCCGATCGTGCCGGAAGATCGCAATTCGGCCTTTACCGGCGACCTCGCCAACATGCCCAACAATATTATCGCCGGCGAAAACGCCAAGCGCGGCGTTTTTTTGGGCGGCTTTACGCCGAATACCATCAAGCTCGGCCCGCCCTTCACCATCACCCAGGACGAAATCGACCTGGCCCTCGATTCTTTCGATCAGGCGCTCGATGTAATCGACGAAAAGTTCGTCAAGAGTTAAGGCCGCTCAATCCTCGCCGTCATAGGCTGCGCCGCCATCCATCATGGCGCGGGTCAGGTTGAGCTTGAGATAGCTCGGCGGCGGATAGGCCTTGCGGCTGTGGCTGAGGCCCATGCCGAGCACCGTCTCGGTCAGTTTATAGGTGAGCGGTCCGGGATTGATCACCGGCACCGGCAATTCCTCGACCAGGAAGGCGTGCGCCTCATGCATGGTGGTCGAGCCGAGGCAGATGGCCTCGGCGCCCATCTCGACCAGTTCCATGGCGCATTTGAGAAATTGCGGGAACACCACATCTTCTTTGCCGCCGAGCAAATTCACCGGATCGGGTGCGAGGCCGGGAGAGCGGATGTCGACGCATTTATCGGCCAGGCCGTATTCCTGCAGGGTTTTTTTGTAAATGATGTTCCAGCGGTCCCACTGGGTCAGCACGCCGAAATTTGATGCGAGCAGCAGGCACATCAGGTAGGACGCTTTGGCCGGTGCGATCACCGGAATATCGAGGACCGAGCGCAGGGCGTTCACGTCTGAATCGCTCATGGTGTCGATGCAGATCGCATCATAGCCATCCTGCTCGGCGCTGATGCCGGCTTCGAACATGGCCACATCGGCGAGGGCGAAATCGTGATAGCTGTCGTAGAGCGCCGGCCCGGCTTTGACGGGGCGGTAGTCGAACTCGATATTGTCGCCGAGCTCGACTGAATTCTGCTGCGTGCGGCGCTTGGCGAGGCCGTTCTCATCCATCGCGACCGGTACTAGAACCAAATCCTTCTTCTTCGCCATGGGAACTCCTCCGAAATTGGGTTAGAGCCGCTTGATGCGGGCTTTCTTACTCTTGGCAGGTAATTTTGTTTTGGCTCTGCGCCCGCTGCGCACTCTGGTCGGTGGCGCCGGCGCTTCCTCCGGTTCGGGAATTTCGCCGAGCGATAAGGTCATGCCATAACTCAGCACGCGGCGGTTCGCCACGTCGATATGCATCAAATCCTCACCGATCACGATCGGGCCTTGGAAACTGTCACATACCTGAGACAGCAGCGCATCTTCATCAAAACGTGTCGGAACAAAATGGCTAAGCACCAAAACGCCGACCTCGGCCTCGCGCGCGACAATGCCGACCACATCCGAGGCGGTGTGATAGCTCATTACATTGCGGCTGCCGAGATCTTCGCGCATCAACATTTGGTGGCTCTCGCCGCTATGAATATAGACTTCATGCACCAGCACATCGAAGCCCTTGCAGACCTTAATCAGGGCCGGGCAATAGATCGTGTCGCCGCTGATCGCGAGGCGCGATTCAGGCGTTTCGAAGAGAAAGCCAAATGCCGGGCGCACCGGAAAGTGGTCCACATCCACGGCTGTGACGACCAGATCGCCGGCGCGGAAGACCTCGCCCTCGTCGATTTCGATCACATCGGCGCTAAGTGCCGCCGTCGATGTGCGCCGTTCATGGGCGATGCGCTGTTCGAATTCCGGCTTTCACAATTTCAACAGGCCGTTGACATAGCGCTTGGTGCCTTTCGGGCCATAGATCAAATGCGGCCGGTCGCGGCCCTGATGCCAGCTTGAAATGATCAGTTGGAACAAATCAACGGTGTGATCGGAATGAAGATGGGTAAAGAACACCGCGTCCACATCGGCGCCACTGCTGCCGGCGGCTTGCAGTCGCTGGGTGACGCCGGAGCCACAGTCGACGAGATAGGTGCCGCCTTGGTGGCGCACGATTTGCGAGGGGCCGAGCCGCCTTGTATCGACTTGCGGGCAGCCGGTGCCGAGAAGGGTCAAAAGCATGGCGTCACGCTACCCATAGGCCGGGGGCAAAACAAGACTCGCCTTGTTTGATATTTGTCACCCTTTGCCGTGCACCTGATAGGCTGCGACAGCTTCTGTCTGATTCGGAGAACTCGGCTTGCACGCCCTGACCAACTGCCACATTCATACCGGCTTGAACAGTCTGGAAGGCCATGCTGTTCTGATCGAAGGGCGACACATTGTCGACATCGTCGTGGCCGGCAATATCCCCGCCGATGCCACGGTAATGGACCTGGAAGGCGGCCATTTGGCGCCGGGATTCATCGATGTTCAGGTCAATGGTGGCGGCGGCGTGATGTTCAATGATGACCCCTCGGTGCAAACCATCGCCCGGATCGCCAAAGCCCATCGGCGTTTTGGCACGGTCGGCCTGCTGCCGACCTTAATTTCAGACAGAAGCGAGCGCATTTC
>JAPYQV010000178.1 GCA_029937205.1 Alphaproteobacteria bacterium | reverse complement strand
CCCCAGCTTCGGAAGTTTATCGGACCAACGGTTTGAGTCTCAGATTAGCCACAAGCAGACATCAGTCAAGTTCATCGAGAAGCGCCTTCGCTTCCTTCAAATAGGCGGTTTCAAAGCCTTCAGTGAACCAGCCGTAGACCGGTGCGAGGAGGTCGCGCGCCTACTGGGTTGCCGTTTCCTCGACACCGAACGCACACACGCAGCCCGTTCCTGCTCTGAAATACTGATTGTAGCGCTCGGGGGCTCCCTTCGGGTCGCGATAGACCTGGTCGCAGCGCTTGTAGGCACGGTAGGGGCGAGACGGTTTCGCGTATCGTTTCGCCTGCTAGGGCTGCGCTTTGGGTCATCTGGTAAATAGTTATCGGCGAGCGTCGACACAACTTTATTAATTTCTCCGCCAACCCCACTGCCGGCCTACAGCGCCTTTGTTATTGCTCCTGTGCGTGTCGCGATGGCGCCGGGGTGCTAACCACAAAAACTTTATTTTTCAGATTGTTAGTGTATCGTCTCAGGGACGATCAATGAGCTGAAGGTGGACGCGTGAAAGCAACAAAGCAGGCACCAAAACGTCGTTCCAAGGCGCCGGGCCGGAACCCGCAGGCCGCCATGGTGCCGCGCTCGATCCAACAGAACCTCGATGATTTGAGCCGACGAATTCTGGCGCTTCTGCAGGAAGACGGCCGGCGGTCGTTCTCCTCCATTGCGCGCGAGTTGAAGGTTTCGGAAAGCGCTGTGAGGACTCGCGTCGCACATCTAGAAGAACATGAACATCTTCGTTTCATTGCGGTGATCGACCCCGTCCAGGTCGGCTACATGTGTTGGGCGATGCTTGGAATCAACGTGTCATCGGGCGCCAGTCCCGACAAGCTGGCGCTCGAATTCTCAAAAAATCCGAAGGCGATCTGGGTCGGTGTTATGGGCGGCAAGTATGACCTGATGGTCGAGACCTGGACCGAGACCCCGGTGGAATTGCAGCAATTTCTCGAGCAACATTGCTACGCCAACGACAAAATCGCCGCGGTCGAGACCATGGTCGGCATGCGCATCTACAAGTGGGGCGCGCCGCAGCTCTGAATCGGCCGCGCCTGCGCCAGCTTCACGCCAAAGCACGATCCTTCAGTTCGTCGATCGGCGCGTCGTAGTAGGGCAGGTCGTCGACCCTCGGATTCCACGAACCGTCGTCGATGCAGGCCTGCACATGGTTGGCAATTTCTTCCATGGTGGCAAACCAGACGCCGCCTCGGTTCTGCATTTCTTCGATCATCTTCCCGACGCGCTCACAGCGCGCCAGACGCCCCGACACGAAGGGATGCCAGATCGTCACCCACAGCCCGCCATGGCTGTACATTGCCTCGAACTCCGACATGAAAACATTCATCGCCTCGTCCGGCGATTTGATCGGCATCATGTAATGCATATCCGGCGAATGCGTGTAGTGCGGCCAGTCGTCCATCGCCCAATGGCTCGGAAGCTCAATGATCTGCCCGGCGTCCGTCTTCAGGATGTAGGGAATGTCGTCGCCCATCAAGCTGGCGTCGTAGGTGAAGCCGTGGGCGATCAAATAATCGGTCGAGTGTTTCGAGTAATTATAGAGCGGTGCGCGCCAGCCGCGCGGTCTTTTGCCGGTCATCTTGACGATGACGTCGATTTGGCGTTCAAACCAGTAAAGCTCGTCCTCCGGGCTTAGCTTGTTGGGGTTCTCATGCAGATAGCCGTGCGCTGCGATCTCGTGCCCGCCTTCGAGGATCATGTCGACCAGCTGCGGGTAGCGCTCCATGCACCAGGCCGGATAGAAAAACGTCTGCTTGATCTCGTAGCGTTTGTACATTTCGAGAATGCGCGGGATCGCCACCACATCGTATTTCAGCCAGGTCATGGTGGAGAGCATGGTCGGCGCGTTGTCGCGGTGCTCGAGATGAAGGATGCTGTCGGTATCGATATCGAAAGTAATGGCGCAAGCGACCTTGTTGCCGTTCGGCCATGGTACCGGATTACTGATCATCGTCTGTTCTCCCTTGCGAAAGGCTTCGTGCCCCGTCTTTCGTCTATCTTAAAGCGATGCAGTCCGCCTGAACCAGGAGCCCGTCGCGGGCGAGTTCGTGCACTCGCACCGGCGTCATGGCGGGATGGGCTCCAGGCGCCATGTCGGCCCACACCGCCGAAACGGCATGGAACGCCTCCGCGCTGCCGGCGTCGTCGGCGACGAAGAAGAGATTGAGCTTCACCACATCGTCGAGCGTTGCGCCGTCGGCGGCAAGAACGGCGGCGAGGCGCTCGAACGCGATCCGTGCCTGTTCGGCGATGTCGCCCACCGCCAGGGCGGCGCCATCAGCGCCTAACGCGGTTTGACCGCCCACATAGATCTCGCCGGCCGCGCTCAGGCCGTCGGAAAATACTTCCGGTTGATAGCGTCCGCCCGGGATCGATTTCTGAAGCGTCCGCCGAGCGGGGTCGACGATCGCCATGGCATCGATTTCCAAATCGAGGCCGGGGTAAAGCAGATCGACGCCGAAAGCGGTCAGCACCGGGCAAGTGTCGGAGACATATTCCGTCGTCACGTCCATGATTCTGTCGGCGAAGGATTGGCCTGACGGCTCCCGACTGTCGCGCTTGAAACAAACCTTGAGATGCACGACATCGTCGAACGATGCGCCGGCATCGCTAAGCACATTGCCGATAAATTTGTAGATGTTGCGCGTCTGGGCGTCGAGATCGCCGACATGAACCGACTTTCCCTGCGCGTCGGCGGAGATTTGACCGCCGACGAAGATCCGTTCGCCGACCCGCCAGCCCTGCGATAGCGGCAGAGCGATGCTCCAGTCCCAGCTGCCCGCCGGCATGATTCGTTGACGATTGGTGCGCGAGTCGCCCCTCATGGCAACACCTTCGATCTGGATGAGCTGTCCGTCATAGGGCATGCCCTTGATGCGCACCGCCGTCCCCACCGGGCCCGGATCGGGAAAATACTCAAGACGAACCTGGGTCAAGTCTTCCCAATATTGAGTGGCGTCCTTGTCGGCGCCGTCGAATACATAATAGGTATTGATGCGGACGAGGTCCGCGAACCCAAGTCCGAATCGGGCGAGGGCGCTTTTCATGTTTTCGAATACATTGCGGGTTTGCGCGCCGATGTCGCCGGCGTTCAGGACCTTGCCTGCGGCATTGAGTGACTGCTGCCCGCTGACGAAGACCTGATCGCCGACACCGATACAGTGGGCGAATGGCGTCTCAAGGCGCCAGTTCCAATCTTCGCCTGCCGGATAGATGTGATCCTTGGCCATTACTATCGAGCTCCCTGTCTATTTCCCGGAAAAACGTTTAGCTGGACTCATGAATTTTCTACTTTCTAATTCTGGACAGATAGCTATGGCGCCACGGGTGCCAGAGCTATCTTTCGAGACATCTCTGCTAAAAGTCGAGAAGCCGCAAATTCAATCTCAAACCGCCTCACGGAGGATTTCGCAATCGACTCCCTCGCTCGCTTCCACAGTCTTGGACATCAATCCGAAGGTAATCCACCACTTGTTGGTGAGTTCCCAATGGTCCTTCATCTGGCCATTCTTCTGGCCAAACGGCGGTAGGCCATCGGCAACGCCGCAAAACCGCGCAGCTTCTTCAAGGCTGTACATGTAAAGCGTGCCGTCCTCCGGATTGTTCTCACCGCCCAGGATGCCCTTTACGTCCTCGATGGTGAATCCTGTGTTGCGGGCGATGATCTCATTGGCCTCCGTCGGATGGGCGCGCCGACGGTCTCAGATCGAAATCACCAGACTGCGGTGATATGCCCTGACACGGCCGAGCGCCGCATCGGCGATGCCGTCGCTCTCTGGCAGGGCGGCGCAATAGCCGGAAATTGCTTTTGTCGCCAGCGGCATCCATTTGTCGATCCAGCCGTTGATCACCGCTTTGTTATCGCCGCCGTCGGCGCAGAATTCGACTACAGCGGCGCTCCACCGGCGGGAACGCTCGCAGTCGCGCATCTGGTTGTCGACGAGCAAGGCTAACAGGTGATCGCCGAAATGCCGCGCTGCGGTCCCGAGTTCGCGCAGGGTCTCATCGGCGGCCGGTTTGGCGATAAGATTGAGGGCGACGAAGGCCTCGCCCCAATCATAGGTCACCAGCACCATCTCCATGAGTTCCCGCAAGCCCTGAAGCGCTTCGTCCTGTTCCCAATGCTCGCGTTCCAGAGTGGCAAAACCGCGATCCGGGTGGGACATCTGCAGTTCCCGGGTGCGGTAGGCGATGCGTGATAGCCAGCGAAACTCATCGCCCTCCTGGAAGCCGGCCGCCGCCGTAATCGTGCTGGCCGGTGCAATTTGCAGCAAATAGGCCGCGCCCATTTGCAATGCCGACTGCAAATAGCGCCGGGGCGTATATATGTGCTCCAGGACATCCAGCCATTCCGCCTGCAGGCCGGAGTCGTGGGCGATATTGTTGTGATCGTCGAGAAGACCGTCGACATAGCTTTCCTGGACGTCCTGCGTTCGCGTGTAAACGCGATAGACCAATTGGTCGGGATCGCGGAATTCTTCCCAATCGTCATGTTGAAGCGGGCTGTCGAAGACGTTCTTGCGGTACCACTCGTTCATCGCCAAGTCCGGCGAGGGCGACAGTTCGTAAGCCTGATCGCGATGGCGGTTGCGGGTTTGCAGATTGGTCGTAACGATCTCGTACTCGCTCGGGCGTCGCTTGTTCTTCGCTAGCTTGCTCCAGGTTTTCATGCCCTTTATGTCGACGGCCATTGAACAAACTCCCTCGTCCTAAATTCCGGTCCGTGGCGCTCTCGCGCCGGTCATTTCGAAAGAAACCGCATTTGGTCTGTTCCGACCCGGATGAACCCTTCAAACGAGGGCATATTCTGCTCGATATCGCTGACCAGAACGTCGCGGCCGAGGACATCGCTGACGGTCGCGATGGATATCAAACACTCGCCTTCGACTTTGACCCGATAGTAGGACGCATGCTCTTCAATTTCGATTTTGCGGCCTTGATTGTCTTCTCGAATAGCTTCAATCACCGCTTCGCCGATTTCGCCGGTCTTCATCACGGGGCCGACAAAACGCTGTTGGGTGGTGCCCTCAGTCATCTCTCACGTCTCCGCATAGATATCTATCGCTTCCATCTTAGAGATGTTGGCGTCCTTGACGGTGGCACCGTCGGCAAGTGGCGTATCCGCACCGTGTATCTTGGCTTTCAACACAGCGTCAGGCGGGAACGGCGCGACCAGCACGCCGACCAACTGGTCCGTGGTCTTTCGGATGATATCAGCGACGGTGTCGGAATCGTCGATGACGATGACCTTGTAGCCGTAGTCACCTTGCAGATTGCAGGCAACGGGAAACTCCGTCATGGCGTCTACTCCGCCGCCGCCGGCTTATCGTAGCCGTCGATCCACTTATAGTCGTAGCCGCAGACTCCGCGCTCTTCCGGGCTCTGGCCCATATAGGTATAAAAATCGTCCATGTCCGGACCGATCGTGCCGTCGTACGCCCGGTCGATGATGCTTCGGTGACCCTTGTAGCGTGCCGGCTCCAATTCGAAGATCCATTTGCACGGCTCGCAACAGAAGTGGTAGCGACGCCCCTCCAAATCGATGGAATGATCGACGGCCTGCCATTTGTCGCCGGCAATACCGGAGACTTCTAGGCCGCACATGTTGCAAATTAGCGGCGGCGGAACGGGCACGGTCTTGTCATAATCGCCATTGCGGATGTTCTCGGTGATCACGTCCCAGCACTTGCCGTAAGTGTCGTTCCAACCGGGATATTTCTCTTCAAGCCATTCCCGTTCGTCCGGCGACACACTGGCGATCGGCCGCCACCATTGGGTCGCCCGGTAGATGTAAATGCCGATCTGCTGGGAATGGTGGAATGTCGAAATATCATGGCGGAGGAAGTCCCAGTACCAGGGCAGGTCGAGACCGAGTGCTTCGATCGTCCGCCCGAACTGACCAATCACCCATTCTTCCATGAATTCCTTGAGCGAATTCTCGCGGTGTTCGAGCGGGGTGTAATAATCCATGCCGATGCCGCTCAAAGCGGAGAACTGCTTCCACATGCGCCAGAAGCTGATCTCGACCATCTGCTGGGCTTCTTTCTGTCGCCCGTTCTCGCACAGGATGCGCACCAACGGCTCGCCAATCTGGGCGTGGCGCG
>JAPYQV010000177.1 GCA_029937205.1 Alphaproteobacteria bacterium | reverse complement strand
ATCTATGAGGAAGGCTGCCTGTCGTTTCCCGAATACTTTGCCAATGTCGAGCGCGCCGCCGAAGTGCGGGTGCGTTATCTCGACGAAAACGGCACGGCGCAGGAGATCGAGGCGACGGAGACATTAGCGGTCTGTCTCCAGCACGAAGTGGATCATCTCGACGGCAAATTGTTCGTCGATCGCCTGTCGCTGGTGAAGCGCGGCATTATTATGCGCAAATTGGCCAAGGCGCGGCGCGCGGCAGTAGCCGACGCTGCCGAGGCCAAGAGTGCCTAAAGACAGCCGGGCAGAAAATATGACAGCGGCGAAACTCATATTCATGGGCACGCCGGATTATGCGGTGCCGTCGCTCGACGCTCTCCTGGCGGCGGATTATTCCATCGCCGCCGTCTATTGCCAGCCGCCAAGGCCCGCCGGGCGCGGCAAGAAGCCTCGAGCGTCGCCCGTCCAACGCCGCGCTGAGGCTGCCGGACTCAAAGTGCGCATGCCGGTATCGCTAAAGGACGCGCAACAGCAACAGGAATTCGCGGCGCTCGGCGCCGATCTCTGCATTGTCATCGCCTATGGCCTGATCCTGCCGCAGGCGGTGCTGGATGCGCCGCGTCTAGGCTGTATCAACGCCCATGCCTCGTTGCTGCCGCGCTGGCGTGGCGCCGCGCCGATCCAGCGCGCGATTATGGCCGGAGATGGCGAGACCGGGGTCTCGATCATGCAAATGGATGCCGGGCTGGATACCGGGCCGGTGCTGCGCCGGGAAAGCACGCCGATCGATGCGACATGCGATGCCGGCGATTTGCACGATCGCCTCGCCGAAATTTCTGGCCGTTTACTGGTTGAGTTGGCTGATGAACGTTGCCGCGGCGTGGCGCCGACGCCAGTCCCACAAGGGGAGGGTGCCAGCTACGCGGCCAAGATCGACAAGGCGGAAGCGCGCCTCGATTGGCGCCTCAAAGCGCCGGAGCTGGCGCGCCGGGTGCGTGCCCTCTCACCTTATCCGGGCGCCTGGTTCAGCCACGGCGCGGAGCGCATCAAGCTGGCCCAGGCCGCGCCGTCATCCTATGACAGCGCGGAGCAGCCCGGCACGGTATTGCGCGCGGACCGCTTGTTGCTGAGCCAAAGTGGCTTGTTGTCGGGCCAAAGTGACTTGGCGGTGGTCTGCGGCGGTGGCACGGTGCTTGACCTCAAGCGCCTGCAGCGCGCCGGCAAAGGCGTGCTCGACGCGGCGGAATTTTTACGCGGCCACGATCTGGCAGCGGGAGAGGTTTTGGCGTGTCCCGCTACAAATTAACCCTCGAATATGACGGCACGGAATTCGTCGGCTGGCAATGGCAGACCAATGGCTTTTCGGTCCAGCAGGCGCTTGAGGAGGCGGTTACCGCATTTTGTGGCGAGACGGTGCGGGTGCATGGCGCCGGGCGGACGGATTCCGGGGTCCATGCCCTGGGCCAAGCCTGCCATCTCGATCTCGGGCGCGCGGCCGAGCCGGAAAAGCTGCGTGACGCGTTGAACGCACATTTGCGGCCGCATCGGATTTCCGTTCTGGCGGCGGAAAATGCGGCAGATGATTTCGATGCCCGGCGTTCGGCCATCGCACGCATCTATCATTACCGCATCGTCAACCGCCGAACGCCGCTTACGCTCGATCTTAACCGCGCCTGGCAAATATCCCGCGTGCTCGATGCCGAGGCCATGGCGCGCGCCGCGGCGCGGCTGATCGGACACCATGATTTTACCTCATTTCGCGCCAGTGCCTGCCAGGCGCCGTCGCCAATGAAGACACTGGAGAGCTTCGAGGTGACGCGCGACGAAGCGGAAATTCGCCTCACCGCGCGTGCCGGCTCGTTCCTGCATCACCAGATGCGCGCCATGGTCGGCAGCCTGGTGCTGGTCGGCGAAGGACGCTGGCCGGAAGCCGAAATGAGCGACGTGCTGGCGGCGTGCGACCGCCGCCGCGCCGGACCCAACGCGCCGCCCTGGGGCCTCTATCTGGAAGCGGTGCTCTACGATTGAGCCACCGGCAATTATTTTTTCTTGGCGCGCGCCTTCGCTTTTGACTTGGCTTTCGCTTTCGCTGCCGCTTTGGGCTTGGCTTTCGCTTTCGCTGCCGCTTTAGGCTTGGTTTTTGCGGCTTTGGCTTTTGGTTTGGCTTTGGCTTTTGGTTTGGCCTTCGCCTTCGGTTTTGCCGCCGCCTTTTTCTTTGGCTTGTCGAGGCCGAGCTTTTTCTTCACGCCGGCGATGCCGGTTTCATAAACGCCGTGCGCCATTTCCTGGCAGCCTGCTGCCGTTTGGCCTTTTTTCGGCTCGAAGCGGGCTGACCATACGATGGTAGAGGAGCGTCCCGTCGCTTTGACCTTGATGGTTGCGGTGTAATTCTTGAACGGGACGATATTGTTGGGCCTGTTGAGGATGCGATAGATCTGAGTCATGGTCTGGCTGTCATATTTGATCAGCTGCTCCGTGATCGTTCCCTTCTCGCCCTTGACCTTGATTTTTCGAATGGTGCCTGTCTTGTCGACGTCGCAACTGGTGATCACACCGACTGTGATGGCATTGAGATTGGCGAAGCTACCGGCAAGCTCCCATACCTTGTCGGCAGGTGCAGCGATCTTAGCGGTAACCGAGGCGCACGAATAAGCCATGAGCAATTTTCCCCATTTGGTATTGATTGTTATCCCAGATCAATATGGTGCCGAATGTGGTGCGGCAATACAAAAGGTTAATTGCTCTATTCGCGTCTTGGCAATTATGCCCTATTCTATTGTCGCTATGAGATATGTCCTGATATCTCTATTGTCGCTATGAGATATGTCCTGATATCGATTCTCTGCCTGTCCCTGTTCGCGAGCTTCGGCGCGCGGGCGGAGGAACGCTATTCCGAATGGGGCGGCAGCGATGCCAAATATGATGCCCTCGTCGAGCGCCTGAATGAACTGATCGATTCGGCGGAAAAATCGCGCGCGGCGGACCCGCGCCTGTTGCAGGATCTGCGCGATGCCATTGTCGACCATAGCGGCAGTGCGGTCGCGGCCGCGCCGGAGCCTGAAGCAGCGCCTGAGTTGCCGCCGCAAATTCTCGTACATGATGATTTCCGCGACGGCAACTTCACCCGCAACCCAGGCTGGACCGTGGCGGAAGGCCGCTTCACTGTCGATTCTGGGCTCGGTCTCAGGAGCGTCGTCGCCAAGCCGGCGGCGCCAGTGAAACAGACCTCGAAAGACACAACCAGAAAACTGGTCACGGATGTATTGGGTTCTCTGTTGGGCAACAAAAAAAAGTGAGCCGGAACCCACCAGCAGCCAGTCGGTCAAGCCGCAGCGCGCCGAGATCTTCATCCGGACGCCCATATCTAACGCCTTTCAGGTGGTTTTCGAGATTGTCTCGCGCGAAACGCATGGCGGCTTCTCGTTCGATTTGTTCCAGGGGCGCTCGCGCAGCGCCGGTTATCGCTTGAGCTATGTGTGCCGGGCGGGCAGCCTTCGCTGGAATTGCAGCGCTTCGGCTCAAGCGGCATTCGCACAATCGTCGCCAACAATCAGGCGCTCAATCTGGAAGATAATTTCCGCCACCGCGTGGAGATAAATCGCGATGCAAATGGTGGCATGTCAGTCTCGATCGACGGCGCCGAGGTCTTAAATGCCACCGATCAGAGCTTCCGCGATGCGTTCAGCGGCATAACGATCGCCAATGATGGCGGCGATTACTCGCTGCGCGAGATTACCGTTTCCGGCCTCCGCTAGGACGCTTTCGCGCCAACCCTCATTTTTATTAAATTCAAGCGGCCCGATCTTCGAGCACACCGCAATCCCGGATGACGTCGGCGGCTGCTTGCTCGCCGTGGGGCGCCATCAGATGAGCGCCGGCCACGCCGTCGATCTCGCGGAGCTGCTGAATTAGCTCGACACAGATCTTGCGGCCCTCAGCCTTGGCATCCCCGGCCTGCTCGAGGCGCGAGATGAGGCTATCGGGAATATGCACGCCGAATAAGTTCTTGTTCATCCAGCGCGCTGATTTGGCCGAGGTGATCGGGCCGATGCCAATGATGAAATGAGTGCGCTCTAAAATTCCGAAATCGCCTATACGCTTCATATAATCGCGCAGCACGTCCATATCGAAGCAATATTGGGTTTGAAAGAAATCGGCGCCGGCATCGATTTTATCGTTCAGGCTGGTGGGCGAGAAATCGGCATCGAGCTTGCGCGGCGCATCGGCGCCGCCGATCAAGAGGCGGGGCGGCGTCTCGATCGCCCGACCACCGGGATAGACCGACTGGTCGCGCATATTCCTGGCGATCTCCATGAACTGGGCGGCGTTGAGATCGAATACCGGCTTGGTTTCCGGTTGATCGCCGGCTTCGGGAGAATCGCCGGTCAGGCACAGAATATTGCGAATGCCGAGCGCTGCGGCACCGAGGATATCGGCTTCGAGCGCGAGCCGGTTGCGGTCGCGCATGGTGAATTGCAGCACCGGCTCGATGCCGTTCCGCGCCATGATCGCCGCCGCGGCCAGGGGCGAAAGATGGGTTTTCGCGCCCGGGCCGTCGAGTACATTGACCGCATCCGCCAGCCCCTTGAGGCAACGGGTGCGCGCCAGTACGGCCTCCGGATCGGCGGAATCGGGCGGCGCCGTCTCGGCGGTAAGGGCGAACTGCCCGGATTTGAGAACGGCTTCCAGAGTGCCGCCGCTGAGCGGCGCCGTTGTCTTATTGTCTTTCATGCTTTCCCCTTCATGGGCCCTGGCTACAATAGCGTGTGGGATTTCGGTTCCGCGGAATATAGCCATCGCTGGGAAGGAAACAAGAATGCCGCGAAAATTGCCGGCCAAGAAGCCGGCCAAGAAGAAAGGCAAGTCACCCTTCCGTTTTTTCGACAATCGCGAAAAATATTTGATGTTCGTCACCACGTGTAGCGAAAAGTGGCAGGTGGCGGCGCGTATGGCGCAGGAATTGCGCCATGTGAAACCAAGCCCGCCGGCGCTCCGGGTTCTTGATGCGGGCATGGGCGACGGCACGGTGTTGACCCGCACCATGCGCGCCATGCACAGCATGTTCCCGACCATTCCGTTTCTCGTTGTCGGCAAGGAGATCAGCCTTGAGGATGTGCGGCTGTCGATCGAAAAGATGGTCGACCGCTTTCATGAACATCCGCACACGGTATTCGTGGCGACAAATCTCTATTATTACGAAGTGGCGGGCCTGACGCCGCGCCATTCGCCGCCGGCCGATTTCAATTGGCAGGAAATCGAGCTCGAGGGCTCGACCACGCACGAGTTCGATGCGCAGATCAGCGACCAGTTGCAGCCCATTTTGAGCGCCGGTTGGCGCACCCGAACAAGTGAAAAGACCGGCAACCCGCTCTATGTGAATCCTTCCGTCGTGGTGATCTACCGCAAGGACCACCGCTTTGCCCTCGATTCCGTCATTCCGCGCCGCGGCGAAGCGCAGGAGTTCGATTTCGTCATGGCCTCGCAGCCCTATCAGGCGCGCCTTCCGGCGGAGGTAAAATCGCGCAACGTGTTGCGCCCGCTGGCCCGCGCGCTGGCGCCGGGTGGGCGCATGGTCACCGTCCAGTCGACCGGCAAGGATCCAGGCATGGATATCGTTGGCTCGGTGTGGCCGGAGGAGAATCCGTTCCAGACGCCGCGCCGTATGCTGCTCGACGTGCTGAGAAGCGAAATGAAGGCGGAGCGGCGCAATTTACGTTATTTTCCCTACACCGATTCGCGTTCCCAATTCCGCTATGAATTACATACGCTGTTGAGCGAAATCTTCAGTAACATCGGCACCTCGACCCTGCTCGCGGCTTGGAACGCCGCCGTCTATGTCGCCCAGATCGACGATGACAAACTGATGAAGGCATTGCGCAAACCGGCTATCTGGAGGAGACGGAAAAAATTCTGCGCGCCCATGATGGCCTCTGGTTCACCAATCAACTCTTCACCGTGGCGCGCGGCCGGAACTGAGGGAACGCGATGCCGAGATTGCTGTCGGATAACAGCGATAAGATTATTTAGTGGAGAGCGCCGCCTTCTGTCGGCGCGGCGCTCGCCGCCGCCAATTGCGGCCCCGGGCCGGCATGGTGATGGGCAAGGCGCCAAGCACCGTTCTCGCGCACGAACAGGTTGGAGGCCAGCAATTGACCTTGCGGCAACATCTCGCGGCACACCACCAG
>JAPYQV010000176.1 GCA_029937205.1 Alphaproteobacteria bacterium | reverse complement strand
GGCGGGATTCGAACCCACGACCCCTTGTCCCCCAGACAAGTGCGCTACCAGGCTGCGCCACGCTCCGACATTCCATGCCGCAAAGAGGCCGGAAGAGGGTCACTATACCGCCGCCCGCCACACGGCGCAATTTAGCGCATGCCCGCAGCGGCGGGATATTCGAACGGCAATATGAGCGCCGGTTAAAACGGGTTACTGATTGGGAATTCGGCCGCGCAGCATGTCGCGCAATGTCTCCAATTCGGCAAGAATTTCCTTGCCGCGCCCATCGCTTCGCGCGGCCACGCTGGCTGTGGCAATTTCTTCGGCAGGCTCAGACTCTGAGGCCACAGCTGGCACTTTTCCGCCGGACTCGCGCATCAATTTCTGTACACCGCGAATGGTGTATCCATCGGCATAGAGCAGCGAACGGATGCGACGCAGCAGATCGACATCCTCGGGGCGATAATATCTGCGCCCGCCACCGCGTTTCAGGGGTCGCACCTGATTGAACTTGGTTTCCCAAAAGCGCAAGACGTGCTGGGGAACGTCAAGCTCTTCAGATACTTCACGAATTGTCCGAAACGCGTCCGGCGACTTACTCACGCGCTCGGGCCCCGTGTCGGTCGACTGCACATTCGTCATAATCTATCCGGAGGATGGATCGCTTGGCGAATAACCATTCGGCGTAGCCGCCTTGTCGGTGCTTGTCGCACCGTTAATTTGATCCTTCAACACATGCGATGCGCGAAATACCAAAACCTTGCGCGGCAGAATGGGAACTTCTTCACCGGTCTTGGGATTACGCCCAATTCTCTGCCCCTTCATACGCACGGAAAAACTGCCAAAAGATGAAATCTTGACGCTTTCACTCTTTGCCAGACTATCGGTGATCAGGCCAAGAACGGACTCGACAAGCTTCGCCGACTCATTGCGTGAGAGTCCTACTTCGCGAAACACTGCTTCGGCCAGATCGGCGCGCGTGACCGTTTTGCCGGTCATATTTGGATTGCCCCCTCGATTTGAAGACGAAACGGTAGCGTCTTGAGGCGGGGCCGTCAACACGCGCGATGCCATTTTTTCGGGCCGTCTCAGCGCCTTACCAGAATCCTACCAACGCACGACGGCCGAACCCCAGACGAATCCACCGCCAATCGCCTCCATCAGAACCAGATCGCCGGGCTTGATTCGGCCATCCTGGATAGCTTCCACGAGCGCCAGGGGGATGGAGGCCGACGACGTATTGGCGTGGCGATCGACGGTGACCACCATCTTTTCCACCGGTAATTCCAGGCGGCTGGCGATGGCGTTCATTATGCGCAGATTGGCCTGATGGGGCACCAGCCAGTCGATATCGCTGGATTTCAGCCCCGCAGCATCCAATACTTCGCCCGCCACGGCGGCTAAATTTACCACCGCATGTCGATAAACTTCCTTGCCCTGCATCCTCAGGTGACCCGCCGTTTGGGTCGAAGACACGCCGCCATCGACATAAAGCGCGTCATAGTGGCGCCCATCGGTATGCATTTTGGTCGCGAGAACGCCTCTATCGGCGCCGTTCCCGTCCGATTCTTCAGCCCGCAGTACAGCCGCGCCGGCGCCGTCGCCAAACAGCACACAAGTGGTACGCTCACTCCAATCCAAAATTCTGGAATAGGTTTCGGCGCCGATGATCAGGGCTGTCCGCGCCTGGCCCGAGCGCAGAAAACTGTCCGCCACCGAGAGCGCGCAAATAAATCCGGCGCACACTGCCTGAACATCGAATGCGGCGCCCTGATGCATGCCGAGGCGCGCCTGCACTTTGGCAGCGGTCGCGGGAAAGGTGTTGTCCGGCGTGGAGGTTGCGAGGATCAGCAGATCAAGCTCGCTGACATCAATGCCGGCAGCAGCGATTGCCCGTTCAGCCGCCGCCAATGCCAGATCGGAGGTCAATTGATCGTCGGCCACCACATGGCGCTGGGTAATACCGGTGCGCCCAACGATCCATTCGTTTGTGGTATCGACGGTCTTGGCAAGTTCGTCGTTGGTGATAACTTTTTCAGGTAGATAAGCGCCGCAACCCAGAATAACCGAACGCAACATTTAGACAGCGGCCCTCTTTGGCTCGGATGAATCTTCGATTTTCAGGTGCAACAATTCATCGATAATTTTTGGATTGATGCCCTGGCTCACCATGTCCGCCGCCACACCGAGCGCATTGGCGAATCCTTTGTGGTCGGTGCCGCCGTGGCTTTTTACCGCGACGCCGTTGACGCCGAGAAACATGGCACCGTTATAGGCCCGCGGATCGAGGCGATCGCGCAGCATCTTGAGCGCCGGTCGGGCGAGCAAATAGCCGGCACGCGACATCACCGAGCGCTTGAAGGCGCTGCGAATATAGCCGCCGTAGAGGCGCGCCGTACCCTCTGCTGTCTTCAATGCAATATTGCCGGCGAAACCGTCGGTGACGACAACATCGACCGTTCCCGCCGCAATATCATCGCCTTCGACGAAGCCATGAAATTTGATTGCCAGATCCGATTCACGCAACGCCGCCGCGGCGCCGCGGATTGAATCGTTGCCCTTACCCTCTTCAGTGCCAATATTGAGCAAGCCGACCGTCGGTTCGCTAACCCCCAACACGTTTCTCGCAAACACTTCGCCCATGATGGCGAACTGCACCAAATGGGCGGAGCTGCATTCGATATTGGCGCCCAAATCGAGCATCACGCTCTCGCCGCGCTGGGTCGGGAAAATCGAACCCATGGCCGGCCGGTCGATGCCGGGGAGGGTCTTCAGGACAATCTTGGCGAGCGCCATCAGCGCGCCGGTATTGCCCGCGGATACGACCCCCTGTGCCTCGCCCTGGCCAACCGCGTTTACCGCCAGAGACATGCTCGACTTGCGCCTTTGGCGCAGCACCACGGCCAATTTATCGTCGCTCAAGATGGTCTCGTCGGTGTGCTGAACCGTACATACCAAAGCAAGCTTCTTGAAGCGCCGAAGCAAGGGCATAATCTTGGATTCATCGCCGAACAGTATGAAACGCAGATCGGGATGCCGTACACGGGCGATATTTGCACCCTTCAGCACCATATCCGGCGCCTGATCACCGCCCATCGCGTCAAGGGCAAGTACGATCTCCTGGCTCATGACAGCGACGCTCCGGCTATGTTTGGCTGGCTACGCGACATCCGCAGGTTCGGCCACTTCATGGTCGCCATAGTGGCCGCAGGCGGCACACACATGGTGGGGTAATTTTAGTTCTCCACAATTCGAACACTCGACGGCATTGCTGCGCTTCAGGGAATCGTGCGAGCGGCGCATATTTCGCCGCGAAACGGATATTTTCTTCTTCGGTACAGCCATGACAAATCTTTCTCTAGCTTAGCTCGGCAGAGCCCCGCCGACCGCATAGGTCGTATGCGGCGGCAATTGTTAGGCGCTGCGCCGAGCCGTGGTTTCAGAACATTACATCTTGTGTTTCAGTTGTCCAAGTATCGCAAACGGGTTGTCGGCCGCAGGCGCCAAATTCGGGCCGTCCGTTGCCGCCGCAGCGGGTTGCACATCGGCGCCGGGACGCCGGGGATAGGGATCGAGGGCCAATGCCATGTGTTGGGCCAACAGTTCGCCCAAATCGATCTCCGGTGACACTAACGGTTCGAGCGATTGTTCGTCCCCTGGGTCGATCATATCGCCCTCCCCGTCCGGCAACTCGGCGGGCGGTACGAAATATATATCGAATTCATCAGCGACATGCACGGCGAAGCCTTCGAGCGTGACAACACAAATTTGCCGCGCGTCGGCGCTGAAAGACCCATGCACACGGATCGCCCGGGTGCCCTCCTTGGTGCGTGCGCGCTCGACGAGAAGGTACGCAGAAAAATTGTGCAGCGCATCCAGCCCGAAGCGCCGGCAGAGCGCCGCACATTCCACCGGCGACGCCTGCACGGGAACGTTTCGGCCCTGCGATGGCAGGTCGGTGACGTCCAGCGGACGCGATAATTCCGTTTCCGGATTAATTTGATTCACGGCGACGCAAACCTCGGCTCGGCTGTGCAGCATATAGGCGCCTGAAGCGCTGGAAAACAGGGGTATCACAGGGTATCATCAAGCGTTCGATTTACGAACGGGCGCGCACCATATGGGCAGCGACCCGTTACGTCAATATGACGACGTGACTTTGCCCCTTGCGACTATTCGGCCGCGCCCGATTGCGGCCCGGCGACCGCCGGTTCCTGTGGCGCCGGGGGAAAGGCAACATCGCCGGTGAGCAAGGTGTCAGCGGGTTGCCGCTCGAGCGCCACCAGCGCCCGCCTGACATAATCCGTGAGCCGCGCAAGCTGCCCTGATTCGGGCGTCTCGGCGCCATAGATATTGCGACTGAGCGCGGCTTCCAGGCCGGTTTTATCGCCTTCCTCAGTGCCCTCCTCAGTGCCTTTCTCAGTGCCATCCTCAACCGCAGCGCCAGGCGCCACTTCGCCGTCGAGCGCCGCATCATAGGCCGCTGCCCGGCCGTAAAAGGCGCGCGCCATGGCTTTGACCCGCTTTCCCACGCTCAGGTCGCCAACGCCCATTTCACGCAAATTCATGTCCATATCATCCATCATGATCTTGAAGATGAGATCGGCCAAACGTTTGCCCTGCTCGCCGGCCGGCCGCAGTGTCCTGACGACGAGATAGACATGCAGTACAATTAGATCGAAGCGGCCATCCAATGTGTCGGCGACGCCGCAGTCGGTATAAAAACCCGGGCGGCGCGCCTGTTCGACCGAAGCAACATAGAGGGAAAGCGCCTGATCGCGCTCCCGGGCGCGTTGTTTGGCGTGGCCCATCAGGCCGCTCAGAAAGTTCATCTTGGTTATGGTCCCGAGAACATTGACAGTGTCTGGCGGGGCGCGCATTTTCTCAGCCCATCACCGTTATAAGGCACACACCGCCCACAAGCGCTATAATATCTGGCAATGATAAAAATCACAAAACGGCAAGAACGGCACAACGGTTTGCGCGCGCACCGATTTGCCGCCGCGCTGGCTCTGGTGACCGCGCTTGGTGTCGCAAGTTGCGCGCCGCAAGTCAATCTACGCGGCCACGTGCCCAATCCTGAATCCCTGGCACTAATCAAGCCCGGGCAGCAAACGCGCGATCAGGTGTTGGACATGCTCGGTTCGCCCACGGCGATCGGCACGTTCGAAGACACGCGCTGGTATTACATCACGCGCAAGACCGAGCAATTGGCGTTTTACGAACCGGATTTGATCGAAGCGACAATCGTGCTGGTGGAATTCGATCAGGCCGGCTTCGTCAAGCAGGTGGCGCATTTATCGAACGACCAAGCCCGCGACATAGACCCGGTCAGCCGAACCACGCCAACCAAAGGCCGCGAAATGAGTGTCATCGAGCAATTGTTGGGCAACCTCGGCGTCGCCGGCCCGCGCAGCAGGTAGCAAATTCGCGGAATTAAGAAAAAGCGGGAGGCTTTCGCCCCCCGCTCTTCCTCTGTTTGAAAGCTCAGCCTCAGTTAACAATCATGGAAATAACCGCCAGCATCAGGATCGCAACGATATTGGTGATCTTGATCATCGGATTGATCGCCGGGCCGGCGGTATCCTTGTAGGGATCGCCAACCGTGTCGCCGGTCACAGCCGCATGGTGCGCGTCTGAGCCCTTACCACCAAGATTGCCGTCTTCGATATATTTCTTGGCATTGTCCCAGGCACCGCCGCCCGCCGTCATCGAGATGGCGAGGAACAGGCCGGTGACGATGGTGCCCATCAACATCGCGCCCAACGCGGACAGCGCCGCGACCTGGCCGCCAATGAGCCAGATGACAATGTAGAGCACGATCGGCGCCACAATCGGCAGCAGCGATGGCAGGATCATTTCGCGGATCGCCGACTTGGTCAGTAAATCAACCGCCTTGCCATATTCCGGCTTGCCCGTGCCCTCCATGATGCCCGGGATTTCCTTGAATTGCCGGCGTACCTCGATCACCACCGCCGCCGCGGCACGGCCAACCGACAACATCGCCATGGAGCTAAAGAGGAACGGCAACGCGCCGCCGATAAACAACCCGACCACGACATAAGGATCGCTGAGCGAGAATTCCAACTTGCCGATATTGGGGAAATATCGGCCAATATCCTGGATAAAGGCAGTGAACAGAACCAACGCCGCGAGACCGGCGGAAGCGATGGCGTAGCCCTTGGTGACCGCCTTGGTGGTGTTGCCGACCGCATCCAGGGCATCGGTG
>JAPYQV010000175.1 GCA_029937205.1 Alphaproteobacteria bacterium | reverse complement strand
CACGCTCCTAGCCGAAAACCTTGGCAAGCCGTCCCACATGGCGTCCTTGTGAGTCATTATCACTGCTCCTTGGTATAAGCACCGCCGGAGACCGTGCTGCAAGCGCCGCCGCCAAGGACACAGAAGCGGGCGCAATGCGGATGGTTGAGGCTTACCGGCTGCTCGGTCGCCTCACCGAGCGTCTCGCCAAGTTCGAATTCGGGCGCATAGGGCAACAGCGTGCAGGCCACCACCGCCGGACGCATCGCCCCCTTGCGCCGCACCACCATGCGCGACGAGGCACACATCATATTGTCCGGATTGACGCCCAGGATATCCCAGCACCCACTGGTGATCTCGGCCACATCACTGGCCGCGTCCATTTCCGGGAAGAGCACCAGATGGGCCGGGTTTTGCGCATCCAAAACCACGCCGTGCTGGGCAAAGAGCGCCGCGAAGCCGGCGCGCAGTTCGCCATCGCTTTCGCGCCAGCAGGTGCGCCCGGCGACGTTCAAGGCAAAGCCGTTTTGCGCCAGCCACTGAAATCCCGCCATCATGCGCGTCCAAGAGCCGGCGCCGCGCTCCATATCGTGCAGGGTGGCGGTGTAATGGTCGATCGAAATCCTGAGCACCAGTTGTGCGCCGAACTCAGCTTTGAGCGCCAACAATCCGGACTGGCAGTTCAACAATGGGCGCATGGCGTTGGTCAGCACCAGGACCCGATAGCCACGCGCGAGACAGCTCCGCAAATGGTCGAGGATATCCGGGTTCATGAAGGGCTCGCCGCCGGTAAATCCGATTTCCTCGGCCTGCCAGTCGGAACGCTCCAATTCATCGAGATATTGCTGCAGATCGTCCCGCGTCAGATAGGACAGCCGATCATTGCGCGGACTCGATTCGATGTAGCAATTCTCACACGTCACATTGCACAGCGTGCCGGTGTTGAACCACAGCATGCGCAAGCCGCCAAACGCCACGTCCGCGCGCGGCCGGCCATCCGCGGTGCGCGCGGGATTCTGGAATTTTCGTGGATCGAGGGTCGGGCTCAGGAGCGGCTCGGGTTGCGACATCTATTTCTCGATCAAATTTGGGCGGCAAAGAAAACAGCACCGGAAAGCAGAATATCACCGTTACAGCGACCGGCGATAGCAAGACAATACAATTCTCGGTGAATAGAGCTGCTTAAGACTCAAGCTTGCGTCAGCAGGGGATAATTCTCTATCTTTAGATCGGGCGCGGGTGTAGCTCAATGGTAGAGCATAAGCTTCCCAAGCTTGAGACGGG
Organism: Alphaproteobacteria bacterium; assembly: GCA_029937205.1. Classification (GTDB taxonomy): domain Bacteria; phylum Pseudomonadota; class Alphaproteobacteria; order UBA828; family UBA828; genus PTKB01. Next base: position 4,970 of record JAPYQV010000175.1, on the reverse strand, counting down.
GGTTCGATTCCCCTCACCCGCTCCACTATTTTTTCGCCCCTCAAATGCCGGGCGGGTGCATCCGCACCCTTGGCTACCTCGTATTAACTCGGGCGCGTGGTCACGCTTGCCAGAATGCAATGCGCAAAGCGCATCGCATTCTGGAATAGGAGGCGTTCGGTTATGACATTGTGGCGCTGACAGACCCCAACCCCTCAACCTCATAGCGGCATGCCTCGCCGGCTATGGGAAAGCGCGTGGCCAGGGTGGAGCCGGTCATGACGATCATGCCGGCGCGGAGCTGCTTACCCTGGCTGGCCAGCAACCCGGCCACCCAGGCGACCGATTCGAAGGGGTGGCCCATGGCATCCCCCGTCACACCGCTTTCAACAAACTCACCGTTCCAGGACATCGCCACCGGGTTGGTCTTGAGATCGAGTTGCTGCCAGTCGTGGCGCGCTTCGCCGAGCACGATACCGCCGCACCAGCTGTTATCGACCATAATGGAGAGCGCATCCAGATCGCCAAAATCGGCATTGCGGTCATCGATCAGCTCGAAGGCTGGCATGCAGGCGGCAACATAGTCGCGCACGGAATCGGCATCCAGCGGCTGCGCATCGAGCGGCACATCCCGTCCCATTTCCACCGCCAATTCGAACTCAAGGCCGAGATGCATGTAATTGGCGAGATTCAATGCAGCCGGCGAGCGATGGACGGTAGATTGATAAATAACGCCCGAGATCGGTTCATGGGCGTTGCACATTTGACGAATCTTCTCCGATGTCAGGCCGATCTTGTAACCGGCGATGGGGCCGCGCCCCGCTTCGGCAAAGCGTTCGTTCAATAAATCCTGAACCCGGTATCCGGCTTCCATGTTCGCCGGTCGCGAGGCATCGCGTAGCCGTTGGAAGGGCTTTCTTGCCTGATGTTCGGCAAAAATCCGATCGGCCAATTCTCTCTCTGCTGCGTTTGCGCTCATCGCCTTCTCCCCTTTTCCCGTTTAGCCTAAAACGCGCTCTAGACGGTCTATTGCCTCGTTCAGGAGCGCCGAGCTGGCGGCGAAACAAAGGCGGAGATAGCCTTCGCCGACATCGCCAAATGCCGTCCCCGGCGCTAGGCCGACACCGGCATCATGCAACAATCGCTTGGTCAGGGCGAGGCTGTCGGTCTCGCCTTCGACCGAGAAGAAGGCATAGAAGGCGCCCTTGGGTTTGACCATGCCGATGCGGTTGAGCGCCGACAGGCGGCGATAGACGAGATCGCGCCGTTCCTCAAACGCAGCGCGCGAACGCGCCACATGGGCCTCGCCCTCACGCAGCGCGACGATGCCAGCATGTTGTACGAAAGTGGCTGGGCCGGCGATGTTGTACTCGGTCAGTTTCGCCAGGCTGAGCAGCAGATCGGGCGGCGCTGTGAGCCAGCCCAGGCGCCAACCGGTCATGTTCCAGGATTTTGAGAAGCTGTTGATAATGATCACCCTGTCGTCTGGCTCGGCCAGCTCGACCACCGACGGCGCCAATGTGCGGCCGTCATAGACCAAACGGGCATAGACGTCGTCTGAGACCATCCAGATGCCGTGTTGGCGGCAAAAGGCGAAAATCGCTTCGAGTTCACCGCGTTCGGCCATCCAGCCGGTTGGATTGTTGGGCGAATTGATAAACAGGGCCTTGGCGCCATTGCCAAGCGCCGCAAACAGCGCCTCCAGGTCAATCTTCCATTCGCCGTTCACCTCGCGCAGCGCCACGATCTCGGTGCGCGCACCGAGCACCTCCGCGGCATGAACAGTGTTTGGCCAGATTGGCCCAATAATCACCACTTTGTCGCCCGGATCGAGGATCGTCTGATAGGCCAACATGATGCCATGCATGCCCGACGTGCTCACCGTGATACGGTCTTCGCCTAACTGGCGGCCGTACAGCGCGCTCATATATTCGGCGATCGCCTGGCGCAGTTCCGGCACGCCATTGTTCGGCACATAGAATGTTTTGTCGTCGTGGAGCGCCTGCACCGCCGCCTGTTTGATGAACTCCGGCGTCGGCTCATCGCCCTCGCCGAACCAGAACGGGATCACGCCCTCGATATTGCGGCCAAGCTCCATGATCTGTCGGATTTGGCTCTCGGGCAGCTTGGCGACGCTCTTGTTGATTTGCGCAGTCTTATTTAGTTGTTCAGTCAAGGGGCGGGACCTTTCGATTTTGCAGACAAACTAAGGCATTAGGAGTGCCAACAGCAAGGCAGATATGCACCCCTGCAAAGGTTGCCGTGCAAGGCTATTGCCAATCCTCCGGCGGCAACTAAACTCCGCTCACGACTTGGCGCAAAGTGAGCCCCGGAGACATGATTTATTCATGCGTTCTTATCCCTCATACGGGGATATCCTGACCATGCCCGGCGCCATCGCGCCCGCCCCCCTGGCGGTTAAGTCTGCCACGCAGGCGCCGGTCGCCATCATCGATATCGGCTCCAATTCGATTCGCCTTGTGGTCTATGACGGCGCCAAACGGGCACCCATTCCGGTGTTCAACGAGAAGGTGCTGTGTGGCCTCGGACGAGGCCTCGATTCGACCGGCCGGCTCAACCCGGAGGGCGCCAAGCTGGCCCTGGAAAGCCTGCACCGTTTCGCCGCCCTGACCCAGGCCATGGGGGTGAGCGATATCGATGCGTTCGCCACCGCAGCCGTGCGCGAGGCCACGGACGCGTCCGATTTCGTCGCCGTGGTGGAGCGCGATTGCGGCTTCCAGGTGCGCGTTATCAGCGGCGTGGAAGAGGCACGCCTCTCGGCTTTGGGCGTGCTCGCCGAGATCCCACAGGCGAACGGCATCATGGGTGATCTCGGCGGCGCCAGCCTGGAATTGGCCCATCTCGAGGGCGGCACGGGCTATGCACAAACCAGCCTGCCGATCGGGCCGCTGCGTATTGCCTGCGGGCCCGGCGACCCGGATGGCGCCAGCGCAAGTGATAGCGGCCGCCGCATGGAAGATTATCTCAACCAGGTCGATTGGCTGAGCGCCGCTCGCGGCGGCACCTTCTATGCCGTTGGCGGCGCCTGGCGGAGCTGGGCACGTATGCATATGCGCCACGTCAATTATCCGCTCAGCATCGCCCACCACTATGAAATTAGCGCCCGTTCGGCGCTTGAATTCGCCAGGGAAATCGCCGCCCTGTCGCCCGACGCCCTTGCAAACTTCGCTGGCTTTCCAGAAGAGCGGGCAGATTCCGTTCCTTTTGCCAATTTGGTGCTGAAGCGCCTGATCGAACAAACCGGGGTCGCCGCCGTCCTTTTTTCGGCCTATGGCGTGCGCGAAGGACTGATCTTCGACCGCCTGTCGGACTCCCTGAAATCGGAGGATCCGCTGATTGCCGCGTGCCGCAATTTGGCGGCAATGACGGGACGCGCCACGGCCGACGGTGAAGCGCTCTATCGCTGGGCCTCTCCCGCTTTCGCTGACGAGACAATCGAAGAGGCGCGCCTGCGCCGCGCCGCGTGCCTGCTCGCCGATCTCGAATGGTCCGAACATCCGGATTACCGGGCTGAGCACGCCCTCCTTAGAATCCTTCGCTATCCGCTGATTGGCGTCGATCACCCGGGCCGGGCCTATATGGGCCTCGCGGTCGCCTCGCGCCACGCCAAGGTGCGTGACAGCCTGCTGGAGCGCTATCTGCACGGTCTGTTGGATGGCGCGGAAATGCACCGCGCCAAGGCCGCTGGCCTCGCCATGCGCCTGGCCTATACCTTCTCCGGCGGGGTAATTTCCCTTCTCGAACAAACCGCGCTTCGGCGCGAAGGCAACCGGCTCAAACTCGAACTGCCAAGCCACGCCGATGTTCTCGTCGGCAATGTCGTGCAGAGCCGCTTCCGCTCCCTCGCCCAGGAACTCGGCTGCGAACCGCGAATTGCTCTTGTTTAAGATGCCCTCAATCGCCGGGCGGTCGCATCCGCTCCCTTGGCTGCCTCGTATTAACTCGGGCGCACCCTATATTTAAACCCTCAATCGCCGGGCGCGCGCATCCGCGCGCTTGGCTTGGCGCGCTTGCCGGAATGCTGGTCGCATACCGGAAGATGGTGCCGCTTGGGAAATTTTTATTCGGTGAATTACGAGGAGGAGCCAGCGACTTGTTCGGGGGTGCGTCCGACCACGGAGCGGTATATTTCCACATCCGTCGCGCCTTCACTGCCCATGACCAGCACGCGCGCCTCGGAGCCGAGTTGCAGTGCCTGGCGCACCGCGTCGTTACCGGAGGCGGCGATCAGGGCAGCTGTGGCCGCCGCGCCCGATTCGCCGGCAACGATTGGGCGGTCACCGCCGACGCCGTCGGCCAGCAGACGCATCGTCTCAGCCGCGCAATCATCGGGAATAATTAAAGCGTCATCCGCTGTCGTGCGTAATATCTCCCACGCCAGCGGTGACATTTCCGCCGCCGCCAGACAGGCCATAAAGGTCTCCACATCGCCCGGCACCGGCACCGGTTTGCCAGCCAAGATACTGCGCGTAATGCAATCAGCCTGCTCAGGCTCGACCACGACCGTACGCGGGCGCCCAGCGCCCTGGACGCGCCAGAAATAGCCAGTCACGCCGGCCACCAGGCCACCGACACCACCTTGAATAAATAGGTGGCTGGGCGGTTCCGGCTCCGGCCATTGCCGGGCCATTTCGTCGGCCATCACCATATAGCCCTGCATGACCCAGGCGGGCACTTCCTCATAGCCTGCCCAGGACGTATCGGAAACCACGAACCAGCCTTGCGCCACCGCATCTTCGGCGACACGGCGGACCGAATCGTCATAACCGCCGGTCACGCGCTGGATATCGGCACCGTAAGCCGCAATTTTGCCTTCCCGCCCGGTGCTGACGCCTTCATGCAGATAAATGATGGCACGGCAGCCGAACATTTGTGCTGCCCAGGCGACAGAGCGCCCATGATTACCGTCCGTCGCGCAGCATACGGTGATTTTCCGGGTTGCCGCCCGGTGGGTGTCGGCCAGTAATTCC
>JAPYQV010000174.1 GCA_029937205.1 Alphaproteobacteria bacterium | reverse complement strand
CCTGGGAAATGTCGGCTTTTCCAATCCTCTCGCGTTTTCAGTATGACTGCCACGTCAAAGTGCTTGAGGCCGAGCCGGCGCAAAGCATCGATGATTTGGCGGCGGCCTGCGCCTATCACTCCATCGGCCTGCACGTCAAAGATCAGCCGGGCAGGATTTTGCGCGTCCGCCCGACCAGCGATGCTGACGATGCCGAGCCATGGCCGCGCGAGATGACGGTCGCCGAGGCTGGCATAAAATATTTCGACAGCATCGATATCTATTTCACCGATCCGGGTGCGCCCTAGCATGGCATTTACCAAAGTGTGCACCCTCGACGATGTGTGGCAGGGCGAGATGGAAGCATTTGAAGTCGACGGTACGGAAGTCTTACTGGTCCACATCAAGGACGGCGATATCCATGCTGTGCAGGCAACTTGCCCGCATCAAGAAGTCGATTTGGTGGAAGGTGAACTGGAAGGCAATGTACTGACCTGCTGCATGCATCTTTGGGAATTCGATGTGGCGAGCGGCAAAGGCGTCAATCCGACCCACGCGGAACTGGCCAAATATCCGGTCAAGATCGACGGCGATGACGTGTTGGTCGATGTCGCCGGTATCGAAGTGAAATTCGCTCATGCCTGACGACACACGGCAAAATTCGGTCGGCCCGGTATTGCGCGCCGGAGAGATGGCGGACGCCGTGGTGGAGGCTATTCAAGAAGACAATCCGGACAAGGTTTTCGTGATAGAGGACCGCGTCGCCTATATCCGCATCGAGACCGAAGGCGAATGCGTCATCCGCCAGGAGACGCTCTCCAACGCGCTCGGCCGCCCGATCACCATGCCGGAGGTCGAGGTGAACCTGACGTCCTTTGCCGGGCGCATCGAGACGACCGATACGGAGATGCGGTTTTATCTCAAGCGAGAGCTCTAATGACCGACACGCCCGATCTCAAGCCGCTCAAGACCTGGAGCCATCTCGCCGGCCAGCGCCGCCAGCCGAGCGAATATGAGATCGTCTCGACCAATCTGCTGTGGAGTACCGACGACGAGATGCCATGGTCGCTCGCACCCGATGTGGACATGAACCAGTGGTATCTAAAATACCGCGATGCCTGTCCGCTCAAGCATGATGATTGGAATGCCTTTCGCGATCCGGACGAGCTTGTCTACCGCACCTACAACATCATGCAGGATGGCCAGGAGGCCTATGTCGACGGCCTGCTCGACGAGCATAATGCGCGCGGCCACGATGGTGAATTGAGCGCGGCCTGGCTGGAGACCCTGGCTCTCCTCTACACACCGGGCCGCTATCCGCTGCATGCGCTCCAGATGGGATCGGCCTATCTGGTGCAGATGGCGCCGGCGAGCACGATCATCAATTGCGCCATGCTCCAGGCCGCCGATCAGTTGCGCTGGGTGTCGCGCACCGCCTACCGCACCAAGGAGCTTTCCTTGGCCGCACCCGACTTGGGATTCGGTGAAAAAGAGCGGGCGCATTGGGAGGGCCATGCCGCGTGGCAGGGATTTCGCGAATTGATGGAGCGTCTTTTGGTCGCCTATGACTGGGGCGAACATTTCGTTGCGCTCAATCTGGTCGCCAAGCCGGCTATCGATGAAGCAATCGTGCGCCAGCTCGGCAACAGCGCCCGCCACGCTGGCGATGGCCTACTGGGACTGTTGATGGATGCGCACCGCATCGATGTTGAACGATCGCGGCGTTGGAGCAAGGCATTGATAGATTTCATGCTGCAAACAGACGGCAACAAAGATGCCTTGGCTCAGTGGGTGGCGAAATGGGCGCCTTTGGGCGACACAGCCATCGATGCCTATTGCGCTGCCCTTCCCGAGGCCGGCGACGCGGCGGGCGACGCGAAGCGCGCGGCCGAGGAATTCCGTGCCGGGCTCGGATTGGGCCGCTAGACCTTAGATTTTCAAGGAGGAAGTATGGCGCGTAAAAAAGCGCTGGTCGTCGGTGGCCTGGGCGTTATCGGGCGTAATCTGATCAATCATATGGCGGCGGAGGACGATTGGGATATCGTCGCCGTCAGCCGGCGCGCACCGGACAAGGAGATGGCGGCAAAGGCCGAATTCATCTCCTGCGACCTCCTCGATATGGGCCAAGCCGAAGCCAAGCTCGCCCATCTGGATGATGTGACGCATATTTTCTGCTGCGCGCTTTATGGCGGCATCGATGCCACCACGACCGAGCAGAACCGCGCTCTGGTGGCCAATCCGGTTACGCTGATGTCGTCTGTCTCCAACAGCTTGGAGCGCGTCGTGCTGCAGGAAGGCAGCAAGGCATACGGCCGTCAATTGGGACCGTTCAAAACACCGGCCAAAGAGTCCGATTCGCGCCATATGCCGCCCAATTTCTATTACGAGCAGGAAGATTTCCTGATCGATTTCCAGAACGGCAAGGCGTGGACCTGGGCCGTGCTGCGCCCGGAAGCGGTGTGCGGCTTTGCTGTCGGCAATCCAATGAATTTGATCATGTGCTTCGGCACCTATGCGGCGATCTCCAAGGAGCTCGGCATGCCGCTCAAATATCCCGGTGACCTGCGCGGCTTCGAGGCCATCAACCAGGTGACGGATTCGGGCCTGCTGGCGCGTATGACCATGTGGAGCGCGGCGTCGCCTAACGCCGCGAATGAAATATTCAACATCACCAATGGCGATGGCTTTCGCTACGTCAATGTCTGGTCCGATTGGGCAGCAGCCCTTGGCATGGAAATCGGCATGCCACAGCGTATTATCTCGGCCGAGGTGATGGCGGACAAAGGCCCGGTCTGGGACCGCATCGTCGAAAAACACGGCCTGATGAAACTGTCCTACGAGCAGACGGCGGGCTGGCCCTATTTCGATTTCAACATGGATACCTCGTGGGATGTGCTGATGTCAGACGCCAAGCGTATCGATAGAGGCTTTACGGAAATGGTTGATACGGAGAAAATGTTCCTCGACCTGTTCGCCGAATTTCGCCGCAGGAAAGTATTGCCCTAACAGGATTTGCTACAGGAATCGCATATGGAAACCGCAAATCTGGACACGCCCTTTCAGCTTCGCGAAGGTTTACACAAGCGCGAGATCATACGCCTCACGCCGGCGGACGTTCCGGTGATCGATTTTGGCCGCATCTACGGCACCAACAAGGCGGATCAGCGAGCGCTCGCAGCGGAATTGCGCGCCGCCTGTAGCGGGCCGGGATTTTTTTATCTGACCAACCACCAGTTCCCCCAATCTGTGATCGACCGCGCCTACGCGGCCATGCAGAAATTCTTCGCCTTGCCGCTCGACGAAAAAATGAAAAATCACTATCTCGATTGGCCAAACCACCGGGGCTATGTGCCGCTCAACGGCATTCAGGCCGATCACAGCCTGAAGGGCAGCGATATTTCCGAGGCCATCGAAATGGCCGAGGATCTGCCCGAAGACGATCCGGACTATCTCCGTGGATTGCGTTTTTACGGCCCCAACAATTGGCCCAAGAGTCCACCCGATTTCCGCTGGGTGCTCGGCACGTACTATGATTGTCAGATCGAGCTCGGCCGCTCCATTTTCCGTGCCTTCGAATTGGCGCTCGATCTCGAGCCCGGCTATTTCACCGATAAATTCACCAAGCCGCTGTCGCGCACGCGGGTCTGCTATTACCCGCCCCAGGGCGAGGATTTTGACATTGCCCATATCGGCCTGGGTGCCCACACCGATTACGAATGTTTCTCCACCGTCTGGCAGAATGGCGTGCCCGGCCTGCAAATGCTCACCCGGGACGGCGATTGGCTTGAGCTGCCGGCGATCCCCGGCACCTTCGCCGTCAATCTGGGCGATCTCATGCAGCAATGGACAAACGATTATTTCGTCTCCACCGCACACCGCGTAATCAACACCACTCCCGAGCCACGTTATTCGCTGGTGCAGTTCGTCGGCGTCGGTTACGACGTTCTGGTCGAGGGCCTGCCGGGCTGTGTGAGCGCTGACAATCCGTGGAAGTACAAAGCCATCAAGGCGGGCGAGCATTCCGAGCAAATGGTCGCCCGCACCTATGGCTATGACGGCGGTTCAAGCTAAAAAGCGCGCCGCCTGTTCATAGTCGAAGGAAATCGGCTCAATCTCACCGGCCAGAATTTCCAAAATCCGCGCCTCGCTCAGGGGATAGCCGAACTGGGCATTCCGCATGTGAATGCGTTGGCGCATCTGCGCCGTGGTGAGATCCGAGAGCACAGCCCAATCGTCTGCCGATAAAGGCTCGTGGGCGATATCGGCGATCCCCGCCAGCATATGCCCGAATTCATCCGCATGGACCTTGGTGCAGGCCGCCGCGATGGCGTCGTCCGCCGCGCTCCGGCCTTTAAGTGCCATGCCTTCGCGAAACAGGCCGCAATAGCCGCCTTCGGTAAGCTTGTGCGCGCGCCGGCCAATCTCGCCATATTGTTCACGGTGTCGCGCCCGGAGTTTACTCAATTCGTCGTTCTCCGGCCATGACCCGTCTTTCAGACGCCACGGATCGAGGCCCGCGTCAGTTTCCGTCTTGATCGCGTCATAGGCATCGGCGAAGGCGCAATAGTGGGAGAATTCCTGATAGAGCTGGGCCGCCATGGCCAGTACCCGGTGGCGGCTGACACCGCGGCCGATCTTCTCGAATGCGGCAGACATATCTTCAAGCGGTGCGGCAAAGAGACCGCGCCGCTTGGCGTCGCCGCCGCCCCAGAATTCCTTGTGACATTGGCGCGCCAGCCAGCACAGGTCGCTCTCCCGGTTGCGCTCCGGCCAATCCCAATAGGTGCGAAAGGCTTCCGCTTCGCCTGCCCATAACGGCGCGTTGGCCGTGACAAGCCCGCGAAAAGGCGCACCGAACGGCATGCTATGACGTCTCCTCGTCTTGGGCTTGGCGCCGAAGCATTAGATTTCCGATTTGAATTCCTCGTATTTCTCTCCGGCCCGGCGCTCAATTTTCTTCACGTAGCTGAATTCGATGTCAAACGGATGGCCGAGCCGGGACAGCATGCGCTCGCGCAGCTTGCCCTCTTCTTCGTCGCTGAGCGGCCGCGCCACCACCAGCCGCGCTTCAATCCGCTGCGGGCTTTTCTGGACGAACTGGTATTGCCGCACGGGGGCGATTTCGGCGAAGCGGCTGCCGCCCATGAGCGGCCAGCTACGCCCGCCGTCCGGCAGGGTGAGCATGGCCCGCGCGCGGCCCATGATGCGCTTCAGCACCGGCAGGCCGCGTCCGCACGGGCAAGGGTTACCGACTTCCGCATAATCGCCAATATCGTAACGCAACAACGGCGTGGCAAAATTATGCAGCGGCGTCACCACCACGCGGCCGATCTCGCCCGGCCGGCACGGCGCGCCGTCCGCGTCCAATATTTCCACCAGCGCGCATTCGCTCTGGATATGATAATTCTCGCTCTCGGGGCATTGCAGGGCGATGTAGCCGGTCTCCTGGGTGCTGTACCTATCGGCGATTTCGACATCCCACAGACGCCGACATTCTTCGCGCAAGGCCGGGTCGAGCACTTCCGAAAGCGTCTGCACTTCGCGTAATGTCGGGAAGCGTATGCCGCTCTCGTCGCTGTGACGCAACAATTCGCCGAGGTTGGAGGGGTTGGTGCTGAGATAGGCCGCGTTCTGGCGCGCCAGCCACTCAGCTTGATCGGCGGTCGGCGTGGTGATGGTGAGCTTGGCCGCCCGGCCGGTGCGGAAAAGCGCGGCGGGGGATCCCCAATTATCGCTTTGAATACCGTCCGGATAGGCGGCGCGGGCCGAGCGGTCATAGCGGATGGTGGCGAAGGTGGCGGTGAGATCGCGCTTGCGCCACATGTGATCGCGCAGCGTAAAGGCGGTCCAATAGAATCCGCTGAGCTCGGTTCGGCGCACGCTGACCGGCTTGCCGGTCGAGCCGGTGGTTGTGGATTGGTTGGTTCTGCTGTGCGCCTTGGGCGGCTCCGTGCATTGCAGCTTGGTGCCTGCTTTTTGCAGTTCATCGCGGGTGAGGACGGGCAGTCGTTGCCACACCTCGTCGCTGAGGGTTTCTTGTTCCGTGATGCCGGCGGCGTCCAGGCGCCGCTTAAGATAGGGAATATGCTGGCGCGCGAAATTGCACAGGCGCTCGATCTGGCCGAGCTGATGCACCCGCAGTTTTTCCGCTGGCCACCACTGCGATTGCTCAAGCTGGAACAGCACCGCCAGCAACGACGCGCCCTCGCGCCCCGGCACGGCTGGCCAGCCGATTCCCTCAATTGCGGAAAGCGTGTGTTCGCTGATAT
>JAPYQV010000624.1 GCA_029937205.1 Alphaproteobacteria bacterium | reverse complement strand
GCATATAGCTTTGCAGGGTGCGGTAGAGCCGCCAGCCGTCCGGGTGCCAAAACACCATGCCCATGGCTTCCGGCTGCAAATGGAACAGGTTCATCTCGCGCCCCAAGCGCCGGTGATCGCGCTTCTCCGCTTCCTCGAGGCGGAACAGATAGGCCTTGAGGTCCTTCTCCGTTGCCCACGCGGTGCCGTAAATACGTTGCAGCATCTCGTTGTTGGAATCGCCGCGCCAATAGGCGCCGGCAATCTTGGTCAGCTTGAAGGCGCCGATGCGCCCAGTGGAGGGCAAATGAGGCCCGCGGCAAAGGTCGATAAAATCGCCCTGGCGGTAAAGTGTGACTTCCTGGTCCGCCGGAATGGAGGAAATAATTTCCGCCTTGTAGTTCTCGCCGGCTTTTTTGAAGAATTCGACCGCCGCATCGCGCTGCCAAACCTCGCGCACGATTTCCTCGTCGCGTTTGACGATTTCCACCATGCGCGCCTCGATGGTCAGAAGATCGTCCGGCGTGAACGGCTCGGGCCGGGCGAAATCGTAGTAAAAGCCGTCTTCTATGGCCGGGCCGATGGTGACCTGGGTCTCGGGATAAAGCTCTTTGACCGCCTCGGCCAACAGATGCGCCGTGTCGTGGCGCAATACCTCAAGCCCGGCAGAGTCTTTCGCGGTGACAATGCTGACCGCCGCATCGTTCTCGATCAGGCGCGACAGGTCCCATAATTCGCCGTCGACCGAGACCACCAGCGCCGCCTTAGCGAGGCCGGGGCCGATATTGGCGGCAATCTCCAACCCGCTTACGGGCGTGTCAAAAGAACGCGTCGAGCCGTCTGGCAATGTAATGTCGGGCATGGACCCCTTAAATCTATATCGGTATGAGCAAAAGTGGCGGGACTCTAACTGGCGCGTGGCCCCTGTCAAGCCGGGTAAGCCTACATATTCATGGTTAAGGCACCGTCAATGAAGCGCGCACCTGATCAACTGGTAAATCCGCCATGCGGTCGCACTGCAACAGCCGTACCCGGGCCCCGCGTGGTGCCGTCAAATCGGAGTCGGAGGCAGCGGAGAATATCACCGTGGCAGGGCAGCCGACCGAAGCGACGATGTGCATCGGTCCGGTGTCGTTGCCGACCGCCGCTACCGCAGCGCGCGCCAGGGCGGCGATTTGGCCGAAATCGGTGCGGCCGCAGAGATTGAGCGCTGCGGGGCAGTGGCTGTTGATATCCGCCAACACGCCTTGCTCCGCCGCGGCGCCGATCAGGACTGGGCGATAGCCCGCTGTGTTCAGTTCAGCGGCAAGCTCGCCGTAGGCGCGCGCCGGC
>JAPYQV010000173.1 GCA_029937205.1 Alphaproteobacteria bacterium | reverse complement strand
CAGCAATGGCGTGCGCTCTGAGCGTGCTCGGCGACCGCGATACCTCTTGTCAGGGCTTCTTCGCTGCGGTGTTTGTGGTGGCGGCTATTCCAAGAACCACCGACATCACTATAGCTGCTCAACGGCCCGGAACAGGGGGACCTGCGATAATCGCCTGAAAATTCGGCGTGACGATCTTGAGGTTCGCGTTCTCGAAGGGCTGCGCGACAAGCTCATGCATCCTGACCTCGTGACTGAGTTTGCCAAGGAATATCACCGTGAACTCAATCGGCAAGCGGCCCTCGACAATACGACCCACAATCGCCTCGTGGCGGAACTGAGCCGCACGGAAATGGACATTCGCCACATCATCGACGCCGTCAAGGACGGCATGCGAACGGATAGCATGACCGATGAACTCATGGCGCTGGAGAATCAAAAAAAGAATTTGCGCAGGAAAATTGATGGGACTCCCGCCACGCCGGTCCGAATTCACCCGAACCTCGGTGAAATTTATCGAAAGAAGGTGGCCAACCTGCGCACAGCTCTAAATGAAGAAAGTGCCCGGGCAGAGGCATCGGCCATCTTGCAGGATCTGATCGAAGAAATTCTGCTGGTTCCCGTCGACGGCGAATTACGTATCCATTTGAGGGGTAGTCTGGCGGAAATGCTGGATTTTTCCCTGGAAGACGAACACTCCGGATCAATGGATACTGGGGTGCAAATACCGCTGGTAGCGGGGGAGGGATTTGAACCCCCGACCCATGGATTATGATTCCACTGCTCTACCAACTGAGCTACCCCGCCATAGCCATGGCCGAAGCCATCGCGGCGTTGGCTATACGTCCGGGTGGTGTTGGGAGTCAAGCATAGCAGAGCGCCACCGGATGAACGCAGTGCGTTACTCAGGCGCTGGGGCTATCCTGCATCGCCAAAAGCGTGGACAAATCGACCTCGACGAAGCGCACGGCCCTGGCACCATTGGTGTCCACACGCGTGACCTGGCCGGTAAATTTGCATGATGGACCGCCCGGCGGCTCCAATTGACCCGTGAAGCGGTCTCTCGGCTCAAGGCCTTCAAGTCCGTGGGCCATAAAACCGCCCACCGTCCAATTCAGCGTTTCAAGTTCACGCTCGCCAACCATCAACTTCAATGGAAAATCCTCCAGCCGGGCGCCGTCTCGCCGGTTGCACCAGCGCCAATGGCGTCTTAAATATCCAAAAATTCTCAATTTCCAGTTCCTTTCGGCAGCTCCGCTACCCGATGCCTGGGCCGGTGGCTTTGCGCCCCGCTGTTACCAGCGGTTTGCCGTTTCGATGAACACTGTTTACATTATTGCAAGATTTTATGCCCGTGAAAAGTGACATTCGTCACAAAGTGGCAAAATAAGGCGCCTAAACCCCTGTTTCACATTGAATAATGGAAATTCCTCAAAAGAGCGTTGCGACCGTTGTGAAACACAGAGCGGCACGACTCTGATCGTCTATTCTGACGATTTTCGAGATAACGGCGCCCATGGGCACGCCATCTTGGGATTCCAACGTTCCGGCGACCGTATCGCCAACACGCCAATTTTCCAGGGCTTCGACCAAACAGCCGCCGGCAGACCAATCAATCGTCACCAATTGCCGGTGGTTAACAACGAGATGAAGTTGTTGATTTGCGTCAAATTCGCGCCTGAACCTGCGCCGATCATCATGGCGAGGCGAGGATTCGTCTACATTTTGTGGGGAAGATTTATCGTTCGCGTGGGCCGGCACGGCGTTTCCTTTCGGTGGCCCCGCTACCCGCTATCGATTGGGCCGGAGGCTTTGCGTCTCGCCGTTACCGGCGGTTTGCCATTTCGTGAAACTTAGACCCTGAATATTAAAGAATTTGGTAATCCGCGCTGTGATGCTAATCACAAAACGTCTGCGCGGCAGCGGCCTCGAGGGCGGCGCTACGCCCGGTGCCGGTGATCCAGCCCCCGCCGAGAAGACGATCCCCGCGATAACAGACCGCCGCCTGCCCGCGCGCGGTCGCGGCCTCGGGCTGCGTAAGATGAATTTCCGCCGTGCCATCGGAGTTAACGATCAGACGCGCCGGCGCGCCGGGATGGGTGGAACGCAGGCGAACGGTAATGTCGTGCGCGCTGCCGCACACCAAGCCGGTATCGAGAAATAGCGTCCTGTCGAGGGTGATACGGTCACATAGCAACGCCGACTTTGGCCCGACGGTGACAAGCCGCTTCGCCGCATCGACGGCGACCACATAGAGCGGCTCCGGCGCGGCGATGCCGAGCCCGCGCCTTTGGCCGACGGTATAGTGAATGATACCCTCGTGCTGCCCCAGAACCTCGCCGGCGTGATTGACGATGTCGCCGGCTTCCGCCGCGCCAGGCCGAAGCCGTTCGATGACGGCAGCGTAATTGCCGCCCGGCACAAAGCAGATATCCTGGCTATCGGGTTTTTCCGCAACCGCCAGGCCGAGGCGCTCGGCATGGCGACGCACCTCGCTCTTGGCGATATCGCCAAGCGGGAAGCGCAGGAAGGCAAGCTGCTCCGCCGTGGTGGTGAATAGAAAATAGCTCTGGTCGCGCACCGGATCGTGGGCGCGGTGCATTTCCGGCCCGCTCTCGCCGATCACGCGGCGGACATAATGTCCGGTGGCAAGCGCATCGGCGCCAAGATCACCGGCGGCGGCCAGAAGGTCGCGGAATTTAACCGTCTGATTGCACGTAATGCACGGGATCGGTGTCTCGCCGCGCAAATAGGAATCAGCGAAATCTTCCATCACCTCGTTGCGGAAACGGCTCTCGTAATTGAGCACATAATGGGCAATGCCGAGATGCGCCGCGACGCGCCGGGCGTCGTGAATATCCTGCCCGGCACAACACGAGCCGACCTTTCCTTGCTCCACACCATCGTCATAAAGTTGGAGCGTGATACCGACCACATCGTATCCGGCCTCGGCATATAGCGCCGCCGTGACGGAGGAATCGACCCCGCCCGACATGGCCACGACAATGCGTGTCTTGCTGCGCGGCTTATCTATGCCGGCTTCGATCGAAGATAGGGACATGGCAGGTGATGTCGCAGGTGATAGGGACATGGCGGAAATATAGGGCGTGAATGCGGTGGAACAAGAGAAAGCATGGATTCTATCGGTTAGTCCGCCGCGGCCATACCCATTTGCCAGAACGCGGTCTCCAAACGAGTGGCTTGGCGAAAGGTGGCGATCAAACTTTCCCGGCGCGCCGGTGCGCCGCGCGTCTCGGCGATGTTGTCGAGGTATCCAACCGCCTGTTCGGCAATCTCCTGATATTCCACACCGCCATACATCTCAATCCAATCGCGGTAGGGATTGCCTTCCAGACGGATGTCCTTATCGGCCAACAGCCGCGCGCCGATTTCGCCGTAACCAACAATGCACGGCGCCAAAGCGACATAAAGATCGAGCAGATCGCCGGCCATGCCGCGCTCCAACACATAGCGCGTATAGGCCAGGGTGGCATCGTCTTCCGGCGCCGCTTCCAATGTGGCGGAATCCACGCCCCAGCCGGCGCAATATTTTTTATGCAGTCCAATCTCGACATCGACAATGGCGCTGAGGCCGCTCAACGCGGCGCGAATTTCCGCCAGGCTCTCCGCCTTGTAGGCGGCCAGGCCATAGGCGCGGGCAAAATGCCGGAGAAATACATAATCCTGTATCAAATAGGCGCGGAACGCTGCCTTCGGCAGTGTGCCGGCGGCCAATGACGTGAGGAAGGGGTGGTGGGTATAGTCATGCCACTCCTCGGCGCAAGCATCACGCAGACTGGCAAACAGGCCGTCTGGCGCAGTGTCGTCTTTGGCTGTATCGCCGGCCACGTTCAGTCCAGCAGCATGTTTCGTGTCTCTTTCGGCAGCGACACCACAAGGCCATCCAGTTCCTCGGTGATTTCGATCTGACAGCCGAGGCGCGACGTTCGCGTCAGGCCGAAGGCAAGGTCGAGCATATCCTCTTCGTCCTCGCTCAATTCCTCAAGCTTGCGGTACCAGTTTTTATCGACGATGACGTGGCAGGTCGAACAGGCCATCGAGCCCTCACATGCGCCTTCTATGGCGATATTGTTTTCGCGCGCGACATCCAGAACTGAATCACCGACCGCCGTGCTTACTTCAATGCGCGTGCCGTCGGCCGCAATGAATGTCATGTGTGGCATGTATTAAGTCTCCAACAGTCTTTGTGCTGTTTAAATTTATCGCCGTCCCAACGCAAGGCACGCGCTCAACGCTCATCGCTCAATGGCACTGGCGCTTTGCGAAGATTGCGAAATGCCGCCGGTGTAGCGCGCCGTCAATCCGGCATAAAAAGCGCGCCACACGCTCACCAGCTTATCCACATCCGCTTCCCGGCTGGCCCAGCCAAGACTGATTCGGATGGCGCAGCCGGTCTCCGCGTCGGGCGCGCCCAAAGCGCGCAGGACATGGGACGGCTCGACCTTGCCCGACGAACAGGCGGAACCGGCGCTAACGGCAACACCCGAAAGATCCAGACCCATGACCTGCGTCTCGCTTTGCACGCCCGGCATGGTGAGACAGGTGGTATTGGGCAGGCGCTCGGCACCGGCGCTGTATATTCTGACCGCCGGGTCGATGGCGCGCAGGCGCTGTTCGACGCCATCTCGCAAGGCCGCCAAATGCGGCGCATTTTGCAAATCCTCTGCCGCCAATTGGGCCGCAACGCCGAAGCCGACGATGCCGGCAACGTTCTCCGTACCGGCGCGGCGCCCCCGCTCCTGCCCGCCGCCGACGACGAGGGCATCAAGTTCGGCGCCGGCGCGTAGGAACAGTGCACCGACACCCTTCGGGCCGCCGAACTTATGCGCCGACAGGCTAAGCATATCCACGCCCAGGCTATCGACGCCGAAGGCGATGCGTCCTGGCGCCTGAACCGCGTCGCAATGGACGAGCGCGCCGCGCCCGTGTGCCAGAGCGGTGATTTCGGCGAGCGGCTGGATCACGCCGGTTTCATTGTTGGCCAGCATGATCGATACCAACGCATCCTCAGCGCTTGCGCCGAGCGCCCGGTCGAGCGCGTCGAGTGAAACGACGCCCTCGCCATCAACCGGCAGCACAAGCAACTCACGCCCGCCACTGCCCGCTTGGGCAAGCGTTTCGGCGGCGCGGAGTATCGACGGGTGTTCGATTTTTGAAATGATCAGGCGTTTCCGGCCAGCACCGGAAAGCGCCGTATTGTTGGCTTCGCTGCCGCCCGCGGTAAAAACAATTTCCGCCGGTTGGGCACCGATCATCGCCGCAACCCGCTCGCGCGCTTCCTCAACGGCGTCCCGCGCCGCACGGCCAAACTGATGCACGGAAGATGGATTGCCGGTCATCGCCAATGCGCCGGCGATGGCCTCCGTGACTTGTGGTTTGACTGGCGCGGTGGCGTTGTAATCGAGGTAGATTGCTTCCGTATCGGGGTGGCGAAGGTTCATTCGGCCGCCACAGGAGAAGCCGGAGACGCCGGCAAATGCGACTGCTGCTCGTTTTCGTTCCGCTGCGCCGCATGCAGCACACCGCTGGTACCCAGGACGCGGCGCTCACAAACATCCTCAAGCGACACGGTGCTGAGGAACAGGTAGATGTGGTTGCTCAACTCTTCCCACAAATCATGCGTCAAACACCTGCCGCCATCGGGCATACAGCCCTTGCCGGTATTGGGATTGCAACGTGTCACGCGAATCGGCTCATCCACGGCCATCACAATATCGGATATGCGCAACAGATCGGCGCTGCGCGCCAGCATGTAACCGCCGCCGGGTCCGCGCACGCTCTTGACCAAACCGGCCTTGCGCAATTTGCTGAACAATTGCTCCAAATAGGACAAGGAAATATCTTGACGGTCGGCAATATCGGCGAGCGTCATGGGGTTGTTTTCCCCGTTCATGACGGTGCTGCCGGCGAGATTCACCATCGCCATAACCGCATAGCGGCCTTTGGTACCAAGTTTCATGTCAGACTTCCTTTTCTCTCAAAGGCTGCCGGCAAAGCATCTCGCGTCTAGCAATTCGGCGGAATAATGTCGCCCTTGGCATCGTCGCTTTCTTTACCTGCCACAGATGGTGATTTCTCTTCGCCACTCTCGATTTCGAGTTGTCCGACCCGGGCGCGCAGACGATCAAGCTCCTCAAGCAACCCTTCGATCGAGCGCGATATCGGATCCGCGACGTTGGGCGACGGCGTGCCATAGGCGGCAAATCCGCTCTGCGCTTCATTGCCTTTCGGCACACCGGTCGCCGGGTGTGCCGCAATGCCGACCATGGTGGCGCCGGGCGGCACATCCT
>JAPYQV010000623.1 GCA_029937205.1 Alphaproteobacteria bacterium | reverse complement strand
AGCGTACCCTGCGCTTCCCCGGTCGGCTGGTACCAAATTGTGATTTCCGAAACCGCGCGCAACCAATCTTCCAGCGCGCTTCCGTCATTCACCTGGAACGCGTCGAAGCCGCAGCGCAGCATGAATAGAAATTGATCGCGCGCAACATCGCCGACAGCGCGCAATTCGCCGATGAAACCGTAGCGCTCGCGCAGCAACCGCGCCGTGCTGTAGGGCCGGCCATCGCGGAATGTCGGGAAGTCGAGCGCAATCAACTCAAACGCCGGCAGATCCTGAGAAATCTCATCGGCCTGCTCGGCGCTCTCCAACAGGAGACCGAGCGGCGCCTTGCGGGCACGGAGGCGTTCTGCATCGCGCTGCCATCGCGCGAGCGACACAATGATCGCGCCGGCAGCCGGAAGCGGCGCGTCATCAGCGAGAGTAAGCCACGCATCATCTATGACGGCGCCATCCTTAATGAGTGGCATAGAGGCGCTCCTTGAACGGTTCACGGCCCATGCGGGCATAGGCGTCGATAAAGGCTTCGCCGGTCTCGCGCAGATCGAGATAGGTGCGCAAGACGGTTTCCACCGCATCGACAATTTTATCGGCGGGAAAAGCCGGCCCGACGATCTCGCCGATCGCGGCTTTGCCGTCAGAGCGTCCGCCGAGCGTAATTTGGTAGTTCTCTTCGCCCTTTTTATCCAGGCCGAGGATGCCGATATGGCCGACATGATGGTGGCCGCAGGCATTAATGCAGCCCGAAATATTGAGCCGGAGATCACCGATATCCTGCTGATAGGTAACATCGGCGAAGCGCTCACTGATGGCCTGGGCCACCGGGATCGAGCGCGCTGTCGCCAGGCTGCAATAGTCCATGCCGGGGCACGCGATAATGTCGCCGATCAGGCCGCGGTTGGGGCTGGCCAGCCCGTGTTCATTCAATATTTTCCAAACCGTATGGAGGTTTCGTTTGCGCACATGCGGCAGCACGAGGTTTTGCTGATGGGTGGCCCGCAGTTCATCAAAGCTGAAACTCTCCGCCAGATCGGCCACCGCTTCCATTTGCCCGGCGTCGATATCGCCCGGCACACCACCCACCGCCTTGAGCGATATGGTGACGATGGCGTAACCGGATTGCTTGTGGGCATCGACATTGTGCTCAAGCCAGCGATCGAAATCGCCGTCGGTCCGCCGTGCCGCGTCGAGGCCCGCGTCGCTGTCGGCCGAAGTTTCGAAAGCCGGCGGCGCGAAATAGCGCTCGATGCGCGCCCCTTCCTCAGGCGGTAAATCAACGAAGCCGTCGCGCACTTTGAGCCACTCTGCTTCGACCAGTTCC
>JAPYQV010000172.1 GCA_029937205.1 Alphaproteobacteria bacterium | reverse complement strand
AAGCGGAAATTATTGCCGCCGCCGAAGGCGCCGATGCGCACGCCTTCATCAGAAATTTGCCGGACGGCTATGACACGCTGATCGGCGAGCATGGTGCCAAGCTCTCCGGCGGCCAGCGCCAGCGCTTGTCCATCGCCCGCGCCATGCTCAAAGACGCGCCGATCCTTCTGCTTGACGAAGCGACTTCGGCGCTCGACCCCGAAACCGAACGGCAAATTCAACAGAGCTTGCGCCATCTCATGCAGGACCGCACCACCCTGGTGATCGCCCACCGGCTGACCACGGTGCAGGAAGCCGACATTATCTATTTTATCAAAGACGGCCGCGTCGCTGAATCGGGCTCGCACCACACCCTGATGGTCAAGGACGGCGCCTATGCCCGGCTCTATGCGCTCGAGCTGTTGCCAGCAAGTGAGATCGGAGATTCAATTACCGACGACGCGGACGACTGACCGTGCGCCCGCTGAAGCGTCTCACGCGCTCATCGGCTTTTCAGGCCCTGCTGTGTTGGGTCGCGGCAAATTATATCCGCCTGGTCTATGTCACCGGGCACTGGCACGTAGAGGGGCGCGAACCGGCGCTCGAAATGACGCGCCAAGGTCGGCCCTATATTACCGCCTTCTGGCACGGCCGCCTGCTCATGGCGCCGACCGGATGGGACCGCCGGGCGCCGCTTAGCGTGATGATCTCGCAGCACCGTGACGGCGAGATGATCGCCCGCACAGTGCATCATTTCGGCGTCAACACGGTTCGCGGCTCGACCACGCGCGGCGGTTCGAAGGCGCTCAGGGAAATGCTCAAAGTCATCCAGAGCGGCCACAATGTCGGCATTACGCCGGACGGCCCGCGCGGCCCACGCATGCGGGCGCAAGCCGGCATCGTTCTTTTGGCTCGCCTGTCCGGCGCGCCGATCATTCCCGCCACCTACGCCGTCTCGCGCCGCAAACTGGCGTCAAGCTGGGATCGTTTCGTCATCGCGCTGCCGTTCAGCCGCGGCGTCTATCTCTGGGGCAAGCCGATTTATGTTGACCGGGACGCCGATGAAGAAGCGCTTGAAAGTGCGCGCCTGGAACTGGAAAACAGCCTGAACGCGCTTACCGAAGCGGCCGACCGCCGGGTTGGCGTGGTTCCGGTCACGCCAGCCGAAGCGAGCGCCGCATGATCGGCGCTCTGGCAACGCCGGCGCTCTACCGTGGCGTCAGCCAACTCGCCGCGCCGGCGATCGATCTTTGGCTCGCCCATCGCCGCAAGCAGGGCAAGGAAGACACGGCGCGCTTTGCCGAACGCTTTGGTCATGCCGGGTTGCCCCGGCCAGACGGCCGGCTCGCCTGGGCGCATGGTGCCAGCGTCGGCGAAGCGCTCGCCGTGTTGCCCTTGGCCGAGCGGCTGGTGGCCGAAGGCTTCCATGTGCTGATTACCTCCGGCACCGTCACCTCTGCGCAAATTCTGGAGAAGCGCCTCGCGCCTGGAATGACGCATCAATATGTGCCGATTGACCGCCCCACCGCGGTGCGCCGCTTTCTCGACCATTGGCGCCCCGAGTTGGCGATCTGGGTCGAATCGGAATTATGGCCCAACCTGGTGCTCGGCACGGCGGCGCGCGCGATCGCCATGATCATGGTCAATGCCCGCATGTCGGAGCGTTCGGCCCGGCGCTGGCGCGGCATGCCGCGCCTGATCAAGCCATTGCTTGGCGCTTTCAGCGCCGTTCTGGCACAAAGCGAAGCGGACGGCGAACGCCTGCAGGCGCTCGGCGCAGGGTCTGTCAGCCTTGGCGGCAACATCAAATATGACGCGCCGCCGCTGCCGGTGGATGCGGCGGCGTTGCAGCGTTTCACCAAAGAACTTGGCGCTCGGCCCCATTGGCTGGCGGCCAGCACCCATCCCGGTGACGAAGCCGCCGCCTGCCAAGCGCACGCCGCGCTCGCCGGAGAAACCCCCGGCCTGATCACGCTGATCGCCCCGCGCCATCCGGCCCGCACAGCGGAAATCGCCGATATGCTACGCGCGCGAGGAATAACGCCGGCCATCCGCAGCCGAGGCCAGGCGATCACGCCAAACACGGAAATCTATATTGCCGATACGTTGGGCGAGATGGGTCTGCTCTACCGGGCGGTTGGGACGGTTTTTATCGCCGGCTCCCTGGGCGATCATGGCGGACACAATCCGGTCGAGCCCGCGCTGTTGGAAAACGCCCTCCTGGCCGGGCCCGACATGCGTAATTTCGACGATGCCTGCACAGCATTGCAAGCCGCCGGCGCACTCACCCGCATTGCCCGAGCGGACGATCTCGCCGCCACCTTGCAGCCCCTCATGACCGATACCGCACGGCAACGACAACAGGCGGCGGCAGCGCTCGCCACCGCGGGCGCGCTCGGCGGTGCCAGCGACAGAGCATTGACGGAAATCCTGCGCCTGATCGAAGGGCCCGGGAATCAGGCCCGTGCGCACGCCTAAATTCTGGAGCCCGGGCAAGGGTGGCGCAGCAGCCAACTTGCTCGAGCCTATCGCCTGGGCCTACAGCCTGGCCGGACAAATAAGCCGCGCCAGCGTGACGCCCAAACGGGTTCCGGTGCCGGTTGTCTGCATCGGCAACCTGGTCGCCGGCGGCGCCGGCAAGACCCCGACTGCCCTGGCCCTGGCCAAACTGCTTAAAGAATGGGGCGTGACGCCGCATTTCCTGACGCGCGGCTATGGCGGCCGCGAAAGCGGCCCTCTGCGCGTTGACCCGAAGCGGCACAATGCCCGCCAAGTCGGCGACGAGCCGCTGCTGCTTGCGCGGCGCGCAACCACCTGGCTTGCACGCAACCGGCCGGCCGGCGCCAAGGCGGCGATTGCCGACGGCGCGGATATCATCGTCATGGACGATGGTTTGCAGAACCCTTCGCTGGTCAAGGATGTCTCGCTGATCGTCATCGATGGCGGCTTCGGTTTCGGCAATGGCCGTCTGCTTCCCGCCGGGCCGCTGCGCGAACCCATCCCACGTGGCCTGGCGCGGGCCGATGCCGTGGTTTTGGTCGGGCCGGATGAAGTGGGCGTTCGCGATGCGCTCGCGCCCTATACGGTGCCGCTGTTGCAGGCTGAGATCGCGCCGGCGCTGGAGGCCCATAAACTTCGTGCGCGCGCCGTGGTCGCCTTCGCCGGCATTGGCCGGCCGGCCAAGTTTTTCCGCACTCTGGAGGCCATTGGCTGCGAAGTGATCGGGCGCATCTCCTTCGCCGACCATCATCGCTACTCGGTGGATGAAATCATGAATCTGGTCGAGAATGCCGGTGCGCGCGGCGCCATCCCGGTGACCACGGAAAAGGACTGGGTACGCCTGCCGGAAGAAGCGAAGCCCATGGTCCAGCCGATTGCGATCAATCTCGAATGGCAGGATCCGGGTGCCGTCCGCGATGTCATGGCGCCAGCACTGGATAAAATTGCGGGGATGAATGACTAAGCGCCTGCGTTACGCCGTGGAGGGTGCGTTCGTCAGCGCGCTGTTTGCGCTGTTCCGGCTGCTGCCGTTGCCACTCGCGTCCTATATGGGCGGTGCGGTGGCTGGCGCGCTCGGGCCGATGCTGCCGGTACATGCCCGCGCGCGGCAGAATCTGGCCCGCGCCATGCCAGAGTTATCGCCTGGGGAGCGTCAACGCGCCCTGGCGGAAATGTGGCGCAACCTCGGCCGGGTTGTTGGCGAATATCCCCATCTCCGGAAATTCCGCGCTTATGCCCCCGGCGGGCGTATCGAAGTGATCGGCAAGGAACATCTCGAAGCGGCGAAAAGCCTGCCCAACGGCGCCCTGTTTTTTACCGGCCACATCGCTAATTGGGAAACCTCCGGCCTGCCGCTGATCCAGTTCGGCATTCCCATCGCCTTCGTCTACCGCGCGCCCAACAACCCTTATGTGGATCGCCTGATCTGCCGCGCCCGCGGTGCGGGCATTAGCGAGAACGCCATCGCCAAGGGCGCCTCCGGGGCGCGCGAGATGGTGCGCCAGATCCGCAAAGGCGGCTATACCGCCATGCTGGTCGATCAAAAAATGAATGACGGCATTGCTGTGCCGTTTTTCGGCCGAGACGCCATGACCGCGCCGGCCCTGGCCCAATTGGCCTTCAAATATGATCTGCCGGTGTGGCCGGTGCGCACCGAACGGCTCGGCGGCTGCCGCTTTCGCGTGACGATATATCCCGAGATGAAGTTCGCGCGCTCGGACGATGCCGCGCGCGACATTGTCGACGCCATGACCGAAGTCAACAAAGTTCTCGAAGGTTGGATACGCGAACGGCCGGGTCAATGGCTATGGCTGCATAACAGGTGGCCAAAAGAACAGTAAATTAAAATTCCGGTTTGGGTTTTGGCGTCGGCACTTGGGGCGGTACGAGGGGCGGAACGAGCAATTCCGGGTCGAGCCGCTGATCGAACCAATTCATGCGCCAATCGAGATGGGCGCCGGTGACTCGCCCGGTGGCGCCGATGGCGCCAAGCACCTCGCCCTGCGCGACGTGCTGCCCGACAATCACATCGACCCGGCTCATATGCAGGAATGACGAACTGAGGCCATGGCCGTGGTCGAGAATAATGGTGCCGCCGGAATAATAGAGATCAGCCTCGGCCAAGCGGATTTCTCCGCCCGCCGGTGCGCGCACGGTTGTGCCCGTGGGCGCCGCGATATCAACGCCATAATGCGGCTGGCGCGGCGCGCCGTTCAAAATCCGCTGGCTGCCATAAACGCCCGAAATCCGCCCCTGCGCCGGCCATACGAAAATTGCGGTAAAATGAACTTCCGCCGTATCGAATGCGCGCGCCGCGCGCACCCTGGCGCCCTCCGCCCGAATGCGTGCCAAGGTCTCGGGTGGCGGCGTGACCATATTTTGCGGCAGGCCTTCGATGCGCTGAATATTGTATTTGCGCGCCGCGATGGTGAGGGTGCGCGCCTCCGGTTCATCGCCGGGAGGGATCAGCACAAGCTCCGCTTTTCCCGCCGCATCGCGGCCAAAGCCAAAGGCGAAATGGCCCTTTGCTGAGAGCCTGAGCGTGCGCCCATCGAGGGTGATCTTTGTACCGGGTGGTGCTGTGCCGCGCACCAAGCCACCCTGAATGAATTCACCATCGAGGCGAATTTCCCCGGCACCTAGCGGCGGAGCAATAAACAGAAGAGCGAAAACAACGAAAAAAACGAGGGCGGCCCGCCTCACAGCAAAGAGCCCTGCTCTCCACTTTCCGCAACCGGGCCGGGGCCCTTGGCGCCACTCTTTTTGCCGACCGCCACGGCCGCCGCCTCGCCGTCATGGAAATTGAGGGCCAATTCCATACCGGGTTTGAGCGCCGCCGCAGAAGTCAACGGCCGCGCTTTGGCATCGCGTACCAAAACGAAGCCGCGCTCCAACACGCGCTCATAGGAGAAGCCGTTCAACAGGCGCCAGAGATTTTCGGTTTTTTCCGTATCTTCGGCGAGGCGCTTCTGCATCGCGCGTGCCAGGCGCTCGCCCGCTTCAACCACCTGCTTGACGCTCTGTTTGATCTGCAATTCGAGCGCACGCGGCTGCAATCCAGCGGCGGCAAGATCCAGTTCGCGCTGTTTCACGGCCAGGGATTTACGCGGGTGCGGCAATTGATAGCCTAGTTTTTCAACATGATCCTGGCGCGTCCGCAGCGTGGTCCGCAAACCGTTGGCCAGGCGTTCGCTCCAATCATCGAGGCGTTGCGCCGCCGCGCCGAGCAGCGAAGGCGCATCGGGGAGGCCGCGCGCCAACCCTTCGACGCGGGTGCGCCTGTCCTGCAACAGGCGTCCGGTCGCCGAGACCAGCCGCCGCTCCTGGCCGAGCAAGCTTTCGATCAGCTCGATGCGCACCGGCACCGCCATCTCCGCCGCTGCCGTCGGTGTCGGCGCACGGCGATCCGCCGCCAGGTCGATCAGGGTCACATCCGTCTCATGGCCGATCGCGGAAATCAGCGGAATATCACTCGCCGCGGCGGCGCGCACCACGATCTCTTCGTTGAAGGCCCAGAGGTCCTCAAGACTGCCGCCGCCGCGCGCCACGATGATCACATCCGGGCGCGGCACCTCGCCGCCCGGCGTGAGCGCATTAAATCCTTCAATGGCGCGCGCCACTTGGTCGGCGGCCTTCTCGCCCTGCACCAATACCGGCCAGACCAGCACGCGGCGCGGAAAGCGGTCGGCGATGCGGTGCAGAATATCACGGATGACGGAACCGGTCGGCGACGTCACAACGCCGATAATCTCGGGCAAATAAGGCAGCGGCTGCCGCTGCGCTTCGTCAAACAGGCCTTCGGTAGCGAGCTTTTTCTTACGATCTTCCAACAGCTTCAGAAGCGCTCCTTCGCCGGCCACTTCCAGGC
>JAPYQV010000171.1 GCA_029937205.1 Alphaproteobacteria bacterium | reverse complement strand
CCTTCATGCAGTCGAGGCTTCGGGCGTTGCGCGCCTCGTCGTCGGTGCGATGCATCATGGTCAGCGGCACGTATTCCAGGCTGGCGCCGCCGGCGTGCAGGTCGCTGACGAAATCGACGTGCGGGAAGATTCCGCGAACGATGAAATCGGCGAGCGCCTCGCTGAAGTTGCCAAGCCGTTGGCCCGGGAACACCCGGTTGAGGTTGCTGCCGTCGATCGGCGAGAGGCGGCTGGCGGCGAGCACCGCCTGGAGATTCAGACAGGGGATGATGACGACGAGGCCGTTGACGGCGTCCGCCTCGAGCTCACGCGCCACCTTCATGAGCGCGATCGGCCCTTCGTATTCGTCGCCATGGACGCCGCCGGTCAGCAAATAGCCGGGGCCGTCGCCGTTGCGGATCACGGCCATGGGGATCATCTCGGCGCCATAGCCCGAGCGCTGGGTCGAGTTCGGTGCAACCAGATGGCCGTAACGCTTGCCGTTGCCGTCGAGCGACACCGTCGACTGGATGCGTGAATCTTGAAGCATGGCTTTGATCTCCGAATTTTGACGCAGCCGGGACAATGCATGCCAATCTGATTGAAAGTAAACGACCAAATGTTATGCTGATCGAAACTTAACAACCAATCGGTACCACATCCGATTGACAACCGTTGCGGGGAGGAATGGCCACCACGTTCGAGCTTGAGGCTGAGCCACTGACCGCCGAGGCCTTAGCCGCGCGGCGCTCAACAGGGTGGCGAGCCGCGGTGTGAGACCGCGCCCCATGCTGAGCGACAAGAGCCAGGATTCGAAAAGTTGGTCCTGAACGCCCTGTTGGATCGACGAGGCGCCGTTGCTGTGATGACGTGCGTTGACCAGGCCGGGCATGATCGCGACATGCTCCGAACCGACGACCGCCGCGTCGGGATGGTCGGCGCGTAGCGTCGCCCAGTCGCCGACCTCGGCAATGGTCCCGCTCTCGACGCGCACTGCCGCGTCGCTGAGAACCGCATTGTCGGCGCCGCCACCCGTCACCACCTATCGTCCACGCACCAACTTCGTGTCGCTCATCGGTCATGCCTCCCTGTGTTCGCCAATCTTGAACGTTAGAGGTGCCGTAACACCTCTCGCAACGCGTTGTTTGGTGCAATGGCCGGCAGCAAGCTGTGTCTGAAGCTTGACTCTGGGCGGATAGTGATGTCCTTATTTCCAGCGCTCGTTATCCAGGAAGACAAAAGTTACAACGCCCCGCAAACGCTGTCGATTTACGGAGGGAGTACACAAAATGACAACGCATTCAATAGGAACGGCGATCGAGAGATGGCTCACACGAGGCCTCGCGGTGGTTGCCATGACCGCCGCACTCGGCACGGTACCGGCCGCCGCCGGCGAAATGATGGACAAAATCCGGTCGACCAATAAGGTTACCGTCGGAACCGAGGCCGCCTTCCCGCCCTTCGAATTCATCGAAGACGGCAAGATCGTTGGCTACGGCAAAGACATTCTGACTTACATCATCGACGATCTCGGGGTCGAACTCGAGCAGCTCGATCTGCCATGGCAAGGTATTTTGCCTGGTCTGCTGGCCGGCAAGTTCGACTTCGTCGCGACGACAGTCAGCGTACGGCCCGAGCGGGTAATCAAATATGCCTACACTGTACCGATTTCGGAGGGCACGACCTGGACGATGAAGCGCGCCGGCGACGATTCGATCCAGTCGATCGACGACATTTCGGGCAAGGTCGTCGGCACGCAGCTCGCCTCGGCCGGCGTGCCCGCCGCGGAAGAGTTCGAAGCCACGCTCAAGGCCAAGGGCATGGCCGGGTTCGCGGATACCAAGCTGTATACTTCGTACCCGGAATCCTATCTCGCCCTAGCCAACGGCGAGGTCGACGTCGTTGTTCAGAGCCTTCCGAACCTCGCCGTCGTGGTCAAGCAGCAACCCGGCGTCTTCGCGCTGGTCGGCGCGGTCGGCGACAAATCCTACATGGGCTGGGTGACGCGACCCGAGGATACCGATCTGCGCGATTACATCTCTTCGAAACTTCTGGAGATGCGCGACAACGGTCATCTTTACAAGCTGCAAGACAAGTGGTTCGGATTCCGCATGGAAATCCCCAGCGAGGGCTATCTCCCCGAGGGCGCTCTCTGACCCAACGATCGTAACCGGGGCGGTGCGTTGTGCACCGCCCCGCGGCGTTTTTCATTGGTAACGTCGGGGCTCCACTGGCATGAAGTTCGATTTTTCGTTCACCCTCGACGCGTTGCCGCGGCTTCTCGAGGGCGCCATGATCACGGTGCAGGTCGCGGTGTTCAGCTTCGTGCTGAGCATGATGCTCGCGACCGCTATCACCGTCGTGCGCAACCTCGAAATCAAACCGATCAACGCGGTAATCGCGGTCTACATTAGTTTCATCCGCGGCACGCCCGTGCTGATCCAGATCTTCCTCGCATACTACGTCTTGCCCCTC
This sequence comes from Alphaproteobacteria bacterium, assembly GCA_029937205.1. Classification (GTDB taxonomy): domain Bacteria; phylum Pseudomonadota; class Alphaproteobacteria; order UBA828; family UBA828; genus PTKB01. The sequence goes on along the minus strand of JAPYQV010000171.1, from coordinate 3,959 downwards.
GTCGGCATCGACTTGCCGGCGTTCTCGGCCGGCATCCTAGCGGTCACCCTGAACAGCGCGGCCTACACGACGGAGATTCTGCGTGGCGGGCTGGCGTCGGTGCCAAAGGGTCAGCTCGAAGCGGCGCGCTCGCTCGGCCTTCCATCTGCCGCGATCTGGCTCAAGGTTATCCTGCCGCAAGCGTATATCGCGAGTATTCCGCCGCTGGTCAACGAATTCACCCTGGTCGTCAAGACGACGCCGCTTCTTGCCATGATCACGGTGGTCGAACTGATGCGCGTCTCGCAACAGATCTTCAGCAGCAATTATCACCCCGTCGAAATCTTGATCGGCGCGTTCGCCATCTACTTCGTTATTTGCTTCATCATCAGCCGGGCATCGGTCTTGGTCGAGCGGCGTTTCGCGCCGCGGCGGGCGTAACGCCATGGACCTCGATTTTCAAATCGTCGTTGAGTACGGTCCGCTAATTCTCGAGGGCTTCAAACTCACTATATTCATCGTCGTCTGCGCGATCCTCCTTGGTTTGCCGATGGGCGTCGTGTTGGCGTTTGGGCGGATATCGTCGAGGCGCTATTTCCGGGGGCCCGCCGTTGTCGTGCTCGAGGTCATCCGCAATACGCCGTTCATGGTTCAGGTTTTCCTGCTCTACTACGTGCTGCCGTTTTACGGCTTGAGGATGGACGCGGTGCTGATCGGCATTCTCGCGCTGGCGCTGTACTCGAGCGTCTACTACGCCGAGATCATCCGCGCCGGCATCGCGGCGGTCCTGCGTGGCCAGGACGAATCGGCGCGTGCCATCGGCATGTCCTATATGCAATCGATGCGCCATGTGGTGTTCCCCCAGATGCTGCCCATCGTGTTGCCGCCGATCGCCAATCAGACGCTGTCGTCGGTCAAGGAGTCGGCGATCCTGTCGACCATTACCGTGCAGGAATTGACGATGTCGGCACTCGTCGTCCAAGGCATCACATTCCGGCCTTTCGAGGTCTTCATCATGATCACGATCCTCTACTGGCTGCTGAACGAGACGATCGCTTTTGGCGTACGCCGGCTCGAGCGATACCTCAAGCAACGGCAAACCCAGCAGACCGCGATCGCGGCGCCGTCCGAAGCGGCTATGGCCTCGCTCGAGGCGGTTCGCCGCTTGACGCGATGAGTACCGGCAGCGGGTCTATCTCGGTCCGCGGGATCGAGAAGCGCTTCGGCGATATTCATGCACTCCGAGGCGTCGACCTCGACGTTGGCCAGGGCGAAGTCGTCTGCGTCATCGGCCCCAGCGGCTGCGGCAAATCGACGCTGCTCAGGGTCATCAATTGGCTCCTGCCGCCCGACGCCGGGCAAGTCTACATCGACGGCGAGCAGGTCGGCGAGACGACCGGCCAAGATGGCCGGACGCGGCCGCGTCCTGAACGCGAAATTAATGCGGTGCGCGCCCGTGTCGGCATGTTGTTTCAGAATTTCAACGTGTGGCCGCATATGAGCACTTTGGAAAACGTCGTGCGGCCGCAAGTCGTGGTGCTGAAGCGAACGCGTGCCGAGGCCGAGTCCATCGCCTTGGCGCTGCTCAACCGTGTCGGCCTTGGCGATCAGGTCGATAAAATGCCGGGGGCGCTCTCGGGCGGGCAGCTTCAGCGCGTCGCCATTGCGCGCGCCTTGGCGATGGACCCGATTGTCATGCTGCTCGACGAGCCGACGTCGAGCCTAGATCCCGAACTGGTCGGCGAGGTCCTCGCCGTCTTGCAGGAGTTGGCGACCGGCGGCATGACGATGATCATCGTCACGCACGAACTCGGCTTCGCCATGAATGTTGCCGACCGCGTCATCTTCATGGACCACGGGCTGATCGTCGAGGACGGGACGCCGCAACAAGTTCTGCGGGCGCCCGAGAGCGAGCGTCTTAAGCAGTTTCTGGAAATGCTCATACACGTATAAGCCAGTCGGCGATCGGAGACAAACCAAGGAGACAAGCGATGACAATGACCTTCGAACAACGCCGCAACCGGGTCGATTCCGCCTATTCGGGCATCCCGACCTTCCTGCGCGCGCCGATTTGCACCGAACTCGACAAGCTCGATGCCGATATTGCGATCATGGGCGTGCCGACCGACGACGGCTCACCCTTTATGGCCGGGTCTCGTTTCGGCCCGCGTGCATTGCGTGAGCATTCACTGCGCTTTGCCGGCGGCGGCCGCGGCGGCTACTACGATCCCGAAACCCGGCGCAACTATCTGGTCCACGAGATGGAGAACGACCGCATCATCGACACCGGCGACGCCGATTGCATGCCAACCAATGTGAAGGGTACGTTCGACAACATCACATCGATGACCCGCGCGATCCTCGACCGGGGCGCAATGCCGGTCATCCTGGGCGGCGACCACGCCATCACCTATCCCGTGGTGCGCGCCTTTACCGAGCAGCTTTATGTCATCCACTTCGACGCGCATCTCGACTATGCGCCCTTCGTCCACGATCTGCGCTTTACCAATGGCCACGCCTTTCGTCACATCAGCCCGATGCCCCACGTGGAGGGTTTGGCCCAGGTGGGAATTCGCAGCCTGCGAAACACGCAGACCATGATGGACGACTCGCTCGCCGACGGAAACAAGGTCGTCACCATGTCGGAGTTCCATGCCGGCGGGCCGCAGGCAATCGCCGAAACGGCGCCCAAGGGTGCGAATTGCTATGTCAGCATCGATGTCGATGTTCTCGACATGCCCCTTGTGCCAGGCTGCGTATCGGCCGAGCCGAACGGCATGACCTATGCCGAACTGCGCGACACGCTGGCGGCCATCGCCGCGCACACCAACGTCATCGGCTTCGATTTCGTCGAGGTCAATCCACAGCTTGATGTCGGCACCGGCGTGACCGCTTATCTCGGCGCCCACACGGTTGTCGAGTTCCTTGGCCAGATCTGCGATCAGCCGGGTTGGGTCGAGCGCCGCGAAGCGCGAGCCTGATAACCCGCGTTCACCCGCAACGCCCGGTACTTCGTCCGCCTCCTGTTTGGCCCGGTGGCCGAAAGCAAGTTATCTTCAAAGCCCGGTTCGCGGCATCGCGACGATGCCGGCGGCAATACCTAAAAATGCGGAGGCGTCATGAGTTCAACACAAGGCATGGTTTCCATCGGTTCGGCGCGCGCCAACCATTGGTGCATCACCGACGACCACGTCGACACCACCCGACCGCCCATCGAACCCCGGCCGCTGAGCGTCGCGGCGCGGCCGAAGCGAGTGAACATCGACCTGGCGCGCTCGGCGTTCGTCGCGATCGACATGCAGAACGATTTCTGCGCCGAAGACGGCTGGGTGGACCAGCGGGGCATCGACATTGCGCCGACACGCGCACCGATCGGACGCCTTAACGCCCTGTTGCCGGCGTTGCGCGGCGCTAATGTGCCGATTGTCTGGGTCAACTGGGGCAACCGGCCCGACCGGCTTAATCTGAGCCCTTCGTTGCTGTACGGGTTCAACCCGACGGGACAGGGCGTCGGCATTGGCGACCCGTTGCCGGGCAGCGGCGCGCCGGTGCTGCAGAAGGACGGCTGGGCGGCGGCCGTTGTCGACGAGCTCGAGGTCGATCCGCGGGACATTCTGGTCGACAAATACCGCGTCAGCGGCTTCTGGGACACGCCGCTCGACAGCATTCTGCGCAACATGCAGATCACAACGCTGCTGTTCGGCGGCGTCAATCTCGATCAATGCGTGATGTGTACGCTGAAGGACGCGCAGTTTCTGGGCTACGATTGCCTGCTGGTCGAGGATTGCGCCGGCACCACGTCGCCCGATTTTTGCAGCGCCGCGACGTTCTACAATGTCGAGACAGGCGGTTTCATCACAGATTCAAAGGCCGTCATGTCAGGTTTGGCCGACATTCAAATGAACGAGGATCGTGAGCCATGAGCGGTGAAACCTTCGAACTGACGCCGGGCGGTTTGACGATTTCAGACAGTCGCCGAC
>JAPYQV010000170.1 GCA_029937205.1 Alphaproteobacteria bacterium | reverse complement strand
CCCATGGTAAAACTTCGCCCACCCCCAAAATAAATCGGCGTTGCACTGAGATAACGATCATGTTGATTAAACCCAAGTGTCACCCATTGCATGACGAAGCGCGCTGTGAATTGAGCGTGCGTTAGCATCGGGCCTTTGGGGCGACCTGTTGTGCCAGATGAAAGAGACAGAACGACGGGATGATCCCCGCCAGCGGCACAAGGCACATCATTCGCCCGGATTTCAACAGCTTCCTGCCAGCTCTTATCAACAGCGATATAATTTAAATCTTGGACCTCTGCTCCGGGCAAGCCGACGATGAGGGCAACTTTAAAAAACCGGGCAACATTGGCCTTTTCAACTTCCGACCAACGCCAGTCAAGCGGCAAAATAATCGCCCCTAATCGAGCCACAGCATAATTAATCATTAAATGATCAGCGCTATCGGGCAAACAAATACCGACAATGGATCCCTCACCAATGCCTTGGTCAGCAAGATGCCCGGCAATGCGCCGTACCATTGGGTCCAATTCCCGGTAGCTAATCTTTTTCGAGCCCTCGATAATAGCCGGATGATCACCACGGCGAACGGCGTTCTCATCTAAGGCACGTGCTATATTCTTGATTTCAAACAAAATTCATTCTTTGCAATTAGTTTATCAATTGGAACATTCTTACCTAGATGTATAGGTTTTCTTGCCGGACGTCATCAGGAATGGCATGGTGGACACTCATAATTTCACTTTTTGAGGCCGAAACGATCAATGTCCAGAGCCGACTTTCCTGTTAAAGCCATAGATGCCGTCGTCAATATTCAAACTGAAGAGACGCTGAGCTACCGGCCAGCGGATCGGAAAGAATTTTATGTCGATAAAATTGGCGTTGATGAAGGGACTTTTAGCGGTATTTCTCACGCGGAAATGCTGCGACGGATGGATGAGGCCGGAATTGAAAAAGCCTTTTTAATAGCAGCCAAGATTGGCCGGGAGGGACTGCCCGGTACGTATCATTTGCCATACAAGCTGGTAGCCGATGCGGTGGCCGCACATCCGGATCGTTTTTTTGGGTTAGCCGGAATTGATCCCTTTGAAGGGATGAAGGGCGTGCGTGCATTAGAGCATGCGGTGAAAGAACTCGGCTTCATCGGGGCGCATCTTTATCCCCATTGGTTTGAACTTGCGCCGGATCACGCCAAATATTATCCGTTTTATGCGAAATGCGTTGAATTAGATATTCCAATCCAAATGCAAGTTGGCCAATCCTTGGTTTATTCGCCGGAAAATCCTAAACGTAGTGTTGGGCAACCGATTACCTTGGATGCCGTAGCCTGTGATTTCCCCGAGCTAAAGCTCATCGGTATTCATATTGGCATTCCATGGCATGATGAGATGATCGCTATGGCCTGGAAACATAAGAATGTTTATATCGGCTGCGATGCCCATGCGCCGAAATATTGGCCTGATAGTTTTATCAAATACATCAATACTTATGGCCAGGACAAAGTGATTTTTGGCACTGATTTTCCGGTGATCGATTTCAAACGCGCCATGGATGATATTGCCGATCTAGAAATTAGACCGGAACCCTTGGCCAAACTTCTTCGCCACAATGTTGTAAAACTGTACGGTCTTAAAGATTAATCTCCACACATAACATTAAGCACCGCTTGGCGTTTGTGGACGGCAACTTCTTTAATTGCGCGTTCTAGCGCGGCTGTTAGCTCGGCGGGGTCTTCAACTTTTTCGCCATAGCCATCTGACGCAGCCACAACTTTTTCAAAATCTGGTGATGGTTGAAGGTCAGTTAAAGGCACTGCGTTACTCTTGGCGGCGTAGCCATCGGGATACATTGCTCGGGTCGCTCGGCCTACTGACTCCCAGCGCTGATTGTTGAAGATAACGGTTAGGAATGGCAACTCGTGTGCGGCGGCAATGTAGTGAGCTGAAACCGGATTGCCGAACATATAGGCGCCATCGCCCTCGGTTGCGACAACCAATTTGGCTGGACTTGCAAGCTTGGCACCGATGGCGCCGCCGAGCCCCCAGCCGAGCCCGCTCGCGCCGCCAAATAACGTGCTGGGTTGCGTGCGATCTAAGAAACGCAAATCGAGGGCCGCTTCACGGATGACGATTGCGTCTTCTTCAATGACATCGTTGATGCATTTGCTCAGCCAAGCTTGAGATATCGGGCTTGCAATGGATGCTTTTTCAATAAGATTAGCCGTTTCTTCCAGTTGTGCTGTCCGAATATCTTGCAAACGTTCACGGCGATCACCTGCAGCAATAATTTTGCGAGTCTCAAGTGCTTTTATCAAGGCATTCAAGCTGGCATCTGCGGCCCCGGTTATGGCAAAGTCCGCTCTAAATCCGCGGTGGGGAGCCGACCCATAAAGCGGGTCGGCGGCGATTTGTGCAACAATGCAATCCGCATTTGGTTTTCTGAGACGTGGTATCCAAGGCACTTCACATTCGACCGCCAAAATGAGGTCGGCCTTGGCAATGAAAGGCGCTGGGTCGAAACCTAAATGCATCAAATGGTCAGTGGGCATATTCATCACACGCGGCCGATACTGGGAGACCGGGATGGCAAACCGCTCGGCGAATTTTGCAACGGCATCAACAGCGGCCGGGCGATTGCCCAACTGACTGGTGACGAGAATCGGGCGCTTTGCTTTTGCAATCGCTTCCGCCAGCTGATCGATCACATTCAAGTCAGGGTAAGGAGCGGTAGCCATGGCATGGTGGTCGGTAGGTCCGAAGGGGAAATCTGCAAGTTCCCGTGCCAGCACCTCGCGAGGGAGTGTCAAATAGACCGGGCCTTTGGGCAGAGCCTCGGCAATGTTAAAAGCTCGATCAACCACCGCTTCAAGCTGGCTGGCATCGCGTAATTCATAATCCCATTTGACCGCTTCTCGGACCATGCCAGCCTGATCAAACATCTCTTGGGTCCAATGGATATCAATGCTGCGCCCCCCTTTGATGTCGTCCTCGGCATGAGGCGAGCGCCCAGCGGTCACAATAATCGGCAGGTTCAATCGATTTGTGTTGAGCATTTGGCAGAGCGCATTGGCGGTGCCGACATTGGTGTGGAGCATTACAACTTGTGGCTTGCCGCTGACCATGGTGTAGCCCATGGCCAAGGCCATCGCGACATTCTCATGGGGAACCGCGATGGGTTTCGGCACGGCAAGGCCAAGCGTTTCCGCTTTGGCAAAGGCTTCGATGATCGGCGTGAAATCGGTTCCCGCATTGGCAAAGAAATAGTCGATGCCGCGATCTGCTAATAAAGCGAGATAGGCATCAGCGACGGTGCAATTGTTTAAGCTTTTCTTAGTCACATTGACTGCCTCAACGCTTTAAGTTTTACATTAGTCCCCAGGCTCTCGGGAGCCATAATGCTGTGGCAGGGAAAGCAAGAACGATCGACAAGCGGACGAGATCCGTCATGAAAAACGGAAAAATGCCGGTGTAAATGGTTTTAAGATTCAACTCTTTAGCCATACCGTTGAGCACAAACACGTTGATGCCAATTGGCGGCGTGATCATGCCGATCTCCATGATCATGACATTGACCACACCCCACCATATCGGATCATAGCCCATGTCGATGATAACAGGATAGACGAAGGGAAGTGTAATCACCATTGCTGCGACGGTATCGAAGATACTGCCCAGGATCAGATACATGATCATCATCATGAACAGAACAACAAAGTTCGAGGCGTTTAGGTCTTTGATAAATTCGACTGACGCATCGGGCAAGCCCGAGAGTGTGATGAAATAGCTGAAGATATGGGCACCCATAATAATGACAAAGATCATGCCCGTGTTGGAGGCCGTCGACGTCAGGCAATCCAGAAAGCCTTTCATATTCATGCCGTTAAAAATCGCAAAAATGAAGGCCAGGCTCGCACCAACGGAGGCGGCTTCAGTGATCGTGAAGATACCTGTATAAATGCCGCCGGAAACAACGATGGCAATCGTCAAAAAACGCCAAGACTGAATCAGCACGGATAATTTTTCTTTCCAGGGAATGCGCTCGCCTGCCGGTCCGGCATCGGGTTTGAGGCGCACATAAATGCCGATGGTAAAACAATAAAGGACAGTCGCAATGATGCCCGGGAAAATAGCCGCTGCAAATAGGGCAATTACACTTTCCTCAGTCAAAATTCCATAGATGATCATTACGACAGAGGGTGGAATCAACATGCCAAGCGTGCCGCCGGCCGCAATACAGCCACTCGCTAAAGTTTGCCGATAATTTCGCTGGAGCATTTCTGGCAAAGCGATTTTCGCCATCGTCGCCGTTGTGGCGATAGACGAGCCGCAAATGGCGCCAAATCCAGCGCAGCCGCCGATTGTTGCCATGGCAAGGCCGCCGCGGAAATGACCAATCATGGCATAGGCAAGCCGGTACATATCGGCCGAAACGCCGGCTTCAGATGCAAACGCCCCCATCAATAGGAAAAGTGCTACGACCGCCAGACCTTCATTTTCGATGGCGGCGGAAGGTTCTGTCCCAAGCAGCGTCAAGGCTGGTTCCCAGCCGATAATAAAGGCAACGGAGGTTACGCCAGTTATGCCCATGGCAACGCCTATTGGCACGTGCAGGATGATAAGGATGAACATCGCGCCGAGACCGAGAAGGCCTATGAGAATCGGATCCATCTAGACGCCCTCCGCATCTTCTTTAGGCAACCGGCTCGGCACATTGAAAATTGCGCTGTAGATACTATCAATCACAACAAGCAGTTGAACCGGTACTGTTATCGTCATGATGATGGAGATAATCCACCACCAGATGGCAATCGGGAACTCCAAAGTGGGTGAGGTACGATTGTTGACCTGCAAGTCAAGCGTCAGGAAGTAAAACTGCCAGACTAGAATGGCAAAAAAAGCCAAAGTTAAAATATTGCCGAATACCTCTAGGCAATAATTTACCTGCCCCTTAATAGCCTTTCCTAAAAATCGGATCACAACATTTTGGTCCCGTATCAACAGCGATGGAAAACAAGATGCAATGACGATTGCATAGGAAATTTGAGCAATATCGCCGAAGCCGGGAATACGAGGCAGCGTCAGCCACCGGCCAATACCATCCACCATCGTCAACAATGCAACGAGAACAAGGCCGGTAAAGCCAATGCAGGCGACCACACGCAAATAGCCGCTAAGTTGCCTGCTTTGAGTTTCGAATTGATCCACTGTTAGATCGTAATCAGATCACCAACTAACCGTTTTTACGAACGTCAGCTAGTATCTTTAAAGTTTTGTCGTAGACAGCCTGACCATTTTTGGTCTTTTTAATCCACCAAGAATGAACGGACTTTCTAGCCTGCTTGACCATTTTTTCGAACTCAGCGCCGCTTGGCTTAACAATTATGAGTTTCTTAGCCTGTGCATTCGAGCTTATTATTTTTTTTGTGGCATTGCCATAAGCGGCTCCGCCAGCGCGAGAAATTTTCTCACCACCAGCTTTCAAGAAAGCGGCCTGAACGTCTTTTGGTAAACCATCCCACTTCTTTTTATTCATGCCTAAAAAGAATGGAATTGCGCCCAATGGGAGATCCAAAACATGTGTTACCAGACTCATAGCTTTAAACGTCCGCATGCCGGTCCAACCCTGCTGGGCACCGTCAATGGTTTTACGGTTGAGAGCAATGGTCATTTTTGGTGCACTCATGGTTTGTGGAACGGCGCCGATTTGGCCGAGCCAATAGCCACCGACGGCACCGGCATTTCTGATTTTCAGATTTTTAAGATCAGCAATTGATTTTACAGGCTTTCTCAGGAACAGCACATTGGGTTCCGTCGCCCAGGCACCAATGAGCTTGATGTGGTCAAAACCAGTATTGAAACCTGCTTCATGCAAGCGCTGAATAGTCAATGAAGCTTCCAAACCATTGTTTAATAGGAACGGCAATTCCGAAATTTGCAATTCTGGAAATTGGCCAGAAGTATAGCCTGGAAGAATCCATGCCAAATCCGTCACACCATTTTTGACCAATTCATATTGTTTCACTGGGCTTTTACCGAGTGAGCCGCCCCAATAACCCTTCAATTCGACTTTGTTGCCGATTTCGGCTTTAACGCGAGCCATCCATGGTTTGATCACTTTGCTTACACCCGAACTTTTTGGTGAAACAAACGAAGCAACTTTGATCGGATCAGCAGCTTCTGCAGCGCCGATTTGAAGCATCATCACGCCAGCCGCAGCCAACAAAACTTTCTTGTACATGTTAGATCTCCCTGAGATGTAAGTTAATTGATAATTCTTTATTTTGTTTAGTATACAAATGATATGAATTCTTAGCAATTGAGAATATAATGGTGTAGCTACTTTTAGTAAATGATTTGCCTGGACTAACTCAATACTAATAAGATTCTATTTTAATAAGAAATGAGAAATCTTATTCGACAGCGCCAAATGTCCGCTT
>JAPYQV010000169.1 GCA_029937205.1 Alphaproteobacteria bacterium | reverse complement strand
CCCGCAGCCTGTCCGACCAAAATTCCGATGCGCCGATCGGGATCGCCAGCATGACGCCTTGAATCTGATTGTTGCCCAACGTTCCTTTTACGCCGGTGTGGCGCATGGGAAATGTGGTGACGATTGAGCCCACATCGCCATCGGCATTGCCGTAGTAAAGGTGGTAGATCGGCACCTTGCCATCATAGAGCAGCGTTTTCTTGACGCTTCTCAGGCCGAGAATTTTGGTGTGGAACTCATAGTCTTCCTGCTTGTCTCCGACGCACAGCGTCACATGATGTAAGCCGTTCAAAGCCTTCATAGTTCATTCCTTTCCAGAGAACTCCAATATACAAAAATTTCCCAGCGAACCGAAGCTCACATATCGGGTCGGCGGCCGTAATATGCGTCGTCCAGAAGGGCGCGGATGGCGCCTTTCTCTATCGGGCGCGGATTGTAATAGGGATTCGTTAGCGCAATCTCGGCGGCGCGATCCAAATCCGCTTCGGTCATGCCAAATTCCGACAGAGCCATTTCAGCGCCCACGGAAACAGCCAAATCAAACAATCCGGCGGGCGCGTTTTGCACACCGAGCGCACGCGCCACGCGCGCCATGGCATCGGGTGCGGCGGCGGCATTATAGGCTGCGGCGTGGGGCAGGATAAGTGTGTGAATTTCAGCATGCGGCATGGCGAAACTGCCGCCAAGGGTATGGCACAGCTTGTGGTGCAGCGCGACACCGACAGTGCCCAGCACCAGACCGGCGAGCCAGGCGCCGTAGAGCGCTTCGCTGCGCGCCGCCAAATCTTCCGGCTGGGCGATGATTTTCGGCAAGCTGACGGCCAGGGCGCGCAGGCTTTCCTCCGCCATCAACGAGGCGACGGGATTGGCGTTCTCGGCGTAGAGCGCCTCGACCGAATGGGCCATGGCGTTGATTCCGCTCGTGCCGACCGCGGCCGGCGGCAGTGTTAGGGTCAGCTCGGGGTCGTAAATCACGGTTTTCGGCAAGACGCGCGCATCGCGCCCGGTGGTCTTGATGCCGTCCTCGGTGAGCCCCCAAATCGGTGTCATCTCGGAGCCGGCAAAGGTGGTTGGGATGGCCACGATGGGAAGACCGGTAACGAGCGCGATTGCCTTGGCAAGCCCGACCGTCGATCCGCCGCCGATGGCGACACAGCAATCCGCGTTCAAGCGCTTTGCCTCCGCCCGTGCCGCCCGGGCGGTCTCTATCGGGACATGCATCACCGCCTGATCGAAGATACCGATCGCGGTATTGCCGAGGCGGCGAACGGTATTTTCCGCCTGCGCACGCTGCTGAGGGGTCGATAAGATAAGTGCGCGCTTTGCGCCCAGCCTGTCGACTTCCCCGGCCAGCGCTTCTATGCGTCCGGCGCCAAACAGCACGCGGGCTTGTCGCGCCTCGAAGATGAAATCATGATCCATCTATCGTCATCCCTCAGCCGTTCGCATGAGCACGGGCTGTTCGTTCCTTCAAGTCACGCAATGCGCCAAGTTCTTCAACGTTCGGCCGCGGCGATTCGACGCATGTCGCCGCCCGTTGCAGCGGCCATCCTGTCGCCGCCTCGGCATCCGCCATGCTAAAGCCGGGGTGAAGGTCCGTCATCACCAGTTCCCGGCTTTCCGGCTGCGGCCGCAATATTCCGATATCCGTAATGACCGCCGTTGGGCCCTTACCAGGGAGCCCGGCATCATCGCGCCAATTGCCGCCATCGGCGTGGCCGGCCGAGGTCACGAAAGCGAGTTTATTCACGAAGGTGCGCGGCGATTGGCGCAGAATGACGAATACCTCGCCGGCGCAAGTGGCGATTTCAGGCGCGCCGCCGGCACCCGGCAAGCGTACTTTGGGGCTATGGTAATCGCCGATGACGGTGGTGTTGATATTGCCATAGCGATCTAACTGGGCAGCGCCGAGAAATCCCACATCGACGCGTCCGCCCTGCAGCCAATAGCGAAATATTTCGGGTGTCGAGACCACCACATCGGCGGTCTCGGCCAATTCGCCGTCGCCAATGGAAAGCGGCAGCACATTCGGCTTGGCGCCGATGGTGCCTGATTCATATATCAACACAACGTCCGGCGCATGGGTCGCGCGGGCAAGATTGGCGGCGGCACTGGGCAGGCCAATGCCGACAAAACAGATATCGCCGTCCTTCAGCAGCCGGGACGCCGCGATCGTCATCATTTCATCGCTGGTCCATTTGTCCTCAGGCACCGACCGCCTCCTTCACCTGCGCGGCGGCCACGCTCTCGGAATATTCGGCAAAGTTGGCGGTGCCAAGCACATGGCGATTCATCCATTCGGTGAAACAATCGCGTTCGCGGGAAATGCCGTCCCAGGATTTATAGAAGCTATTGTCCCGGTCGTAATATCCCAGGGCATATGACGGGTAGGCGCCGCCGGGTTCCAGGCATACGGCATCGATCACCCAGCGCGGCAGGATCACCGAATTTGCCTTGATGTCGAAGCTATCGACGATTTCCTCAACCGTCACGATGGTGCGCTTGGCGGCCATGACGGCCTCTTTTTGAACACCGGTTATACCCCACATCATCACGTTGCCACGGCGATCGGCCTGCTGCGCATGGATGACCGTGACATCGGGGCGGATCGCCGGCACGGCCGCCAATTGCTCACCGGTGAACGGACAGGTGATCGCTTTGATCATCGCGTTCACTTTGGGCAGATCGCAGCCGACATAGCCACGCAGCACCGCAAAGGGCAGGCCGCTGGCGCCGGCCACATAGGCGTTGGCGATGTCGGCATGGCTGTGTTCCTGGATCTCCATCGGCGCCGGCCAGTCATTCTGCACGGCGTCGCGAAAACGGTGCAACGAGCCAACGCCTGGATTTCCGCCCCAGGAAAAAATCAGCTTCCTGACGCAATTCATGCCGATCATTTGATCGTAAATGAGATCCGGCGTCATACGCACCGCCGTCAGATTTTTCTTACCGGCGCGTATAACCTGATGACCGGCGGCATGGGGGATGAGATGGGTAAACCCTTCCATCGCCACGGTATCGCCGTCCTGTATGAGTTCCGCGACCGCTTCCTCAAGTGTGATGATATCCGTCATGCGCTGCGCCGTCTCTAGCGTGGATAAAACGGAGGAATTTTAGCATCGACATTGATCCAGACGGATTTCGGCTCGGTGTAGGCACGCATCGCCTCAAAGCCCATCTCACGGCCATAACCGGATCCGGCGACACCACCAAACGGAGACCCCGGATTGACTCGTTTGTAGCAATTGATCCACAGCATCCCGGTGACGATACGCCCGGCCATGCGATGGGCGCGCTGCAAGTTTTGCGTCCACAGACCGGCGCCCAAACCGTACGACGTGCCGTTGGCAATCTCGACCACTTCATCCTCATCGCGAAACGTCGACACACTGACGAACGGCCCGAACACTTCTTCCTGGCACACACGATCTTGCGGTTGGGCCGTGACCACGGTGGGTTGGACATAACAGCCCGCCTGCAGGGCCGGATCGTCCGGCGCTTTGCCGCCGAGCAGGATTTCGGCGCCTTCCTGACGGGCAATATCGCAATAGCTGAGCACACGATCGCGGTGCAGCGTTGATGTCAGGGGACCCATTTCAGTATCCCCGTCCAACGGATTGCCGAGCTTGATCGACGCCGCCAGTTTCAGGAAGCCATCGAGAAACTGATCTTTGATTTTTTCGTGCAGAAGCAGGCGCGAGCCGGCAATACAGGCCTGCCCCTGATTGTGAAAAATGGCGAAGGCGGAGCCGCCGATCGCGGCCGGAATGTTGGCATCGTCAAAAACAATATTTGCGCCCTTGCCGCCAAGCTCCAACTGCAATCGCTTCAAATTCCCGGCTGAAGCCTCGATGACCTTGCGCCCGGTCACGGTCGAGCCGGTAAAGGATATTTTGTGCACACCGGGATGCGCGGCGAGATGTTGCCCGGCACGGGCGCCATAGCCTTGAACCACATTGAGAACACCTGGCGGGAATCCGACGTCGCGCGCCAGCTCGGCGATCTTGAGGGTGGAAAGCGGCGTGAGCTCGGACTGCTTCATGACCACCGTATTTCCGGCGGCGAGCGCCGGGCCGAGCTTCCAACTGGTGAACATGAGGGGGAAATTCCACGGCACGATTTGCCCGACCACGCCGATCGGCTCGCGCAGAACGTAGTTTAAAAATCCCTCTTCGACCGGGATTACATCGCCTTGCAGCTTATCCGCCATGCCGCCGAAATAGCGGTAACAGCCGACCGTGCGCGGCACGTCGAGGCGCGTCGTATCGCGCATGGGGTGGCCCGTATCGGTGCTTTCCAAACGCGCCATCTCATCGCCGGCGCGCTCAATCGCATCGGCAAGCTTGAGCAGCAGATTGCCGCGCCCCGCCGCCGCCATGTCACGCCAGGCGGGAAAGGCCCGCGTTGCGGCATCCACGGCGGCATCGATATCCGCTTCGCCGCCTTCGGCAACCTCGCCGATGACGCTATTGTCATGTGGATTGAGGACTTCCATGGTCGCGCCGTCTGCCGCATCCACGAATTCGCCGTCGATAAATAGTTTGGTTTGAATATCCATGGGCCTCCCGATCCCAAAGCGGAACGAAAATCGATCGTCGCGCGGGCGCTTTGTTGATCAGCGCCTGGCGCGGCAAATCACGTCAAAATTCAACCGGTGTAACCGGTGCTTCGCCTCGGGCGATCATGCCGGGGAGCTCCGAATTCGCGTTCTCCCAGACCAGTAGCATGGAACGCCGAGGTGAAAATCCCTGGTGGCGGATATCCGCCGGCATGGCTGCCACATCGCCGGCCCGCATCACCACCTTGGCCCGTGGAGAGCCTGATTCCCTGTCTTTGACATCCCAATGAATTTCATCGGAGAGCTGGATAAACCATTCCACCCGGTCATTGCCATGTTCGACCGGCAGGATGAATTCCTCCGATGTCGGGCAATAGAGGCTGTCGCCCAATACCGAGCAGACGGAGGGATTCCAGGTCACGTCTGAACGCGACAGATAGGCAAACAGGTTAAAGCCGCAGACTTCATTCTCAAATCCAGGTTCCGCCTCGATGACGGGCTCTGATTGATCCACATCGAGAAAAGCGCGGTTGATAGGATGACCCGTTTCGTCGCTGCGCGGAACGGCATCCCCCGGCACGCCGACCATGCGTTCGGCGGTGACGCGCAGGCGATTGATCGCTGCTTTGTTGTCGCCATTCTTGCGGCCGTAAGGCTTATCCGTTTCCATCGGTGCGGCGAAGGGGTCGTAGCCGGCATTGGTCCAGTCATCGAGCATGCCTTTAAAGCTCGCCATGAGCTCATCGGACTCAAAGTTTTCGTTGAAGTCCGCACCGCCGTCGCGAAACCCTTCATTGAACCGCCCGGCAAACATATCGACATTGCCGTAATGGTTTAGCGTGCCGAACACCGCATCGAAATTTACCGTGCCATAGAAAAAATTCCACGCGACGTCGCGCTGTAGGGCGCGCAGGAACACGTCGATTGACATGATGTGTTGACCGCTTGGCCAATCGATATGGGCAAAATACTCATCCCGGCGGAATGAGAATTTTCCAATTTCAAAAGAGCGGTAGCCGCTGTAATTGTCGGGCTCGCTTGCTGAGTGGATTTGTTCTGTTGCCATCGGCCTCTCTCTTTTCAGGTTCGCTTGTTTGACGATTCAGGCGTTACTCGGTCTGGCAGATCTCGCTCCACCGTTCCTGGGTCAATTCGCCGTGGATGGTTTGAATCATAACCACTGCCGGTTTCTCGGATTGAAATCGATATGCGGCGCCAGCCGGCAGCATCGCCATATGTCCTTTGCCCGCTTTGATCCGGCCCATTTTCTGCCCCTCCGCTTCGCCCTTCAGTTGAGTGGCGCCATCACCGCCGCCGTTTGGCGCAGCTTCCGCCAATTTGACGAATTGAACTTCGATGTCGCCATCCATGCACAGGGCGAACTCGTCATGCGGCGCCGTAAACCAGGGAGAGACACCCTCAACGCGCATCACTTCCACGACATATTCAAAATTCTTCGCGACCGCGATGCGTTCGAAAGGTGCTGCATTTTTGGCGACTTCGTACACATTTGAAAAAACATAATTTTTTGGATCGTCCTTAATGACTTGGACGCCGCCCTTGTTATAATTATCGAGCGAGCCGAATTCCGTTTTATATTCGGTCATGATATTTCCCTTACCGGCGCCGCATTATTGTCATTTATTCTCAGCGCTTGACACATTCAAAGATCGAACATATGTTCGACATACGAACAATTGTCCTTGAAATTGCCAGTTTTGTCAAGATGAATGAAAGTCCGAAAAGCGGTGAATTTGTCACGTCGTTGGCGCGCGGACTGCAAGTCATCCGCGCATTCGACACGGACAATCCTGCCATGACACTGTCGGATGTCGCCAAACGAACGGGGCTCACCCGGGCGGCAGCGCGACGTGCCCTGGCGTTGGCGCTGCATGCGCTGACAGC
>JAPYQV010000622.1 GCA_029937205.1 Alphaproteobacteria bacterium | reverse complement strand
ATACCCAGCTGCCGGAAGAATATTTCGACCTGCCGGGCTTCGCCGAGAAGAACCAGATTTATGCCGACTTCATCGAGCTCGTCGCGACCGAGGATTTGGCGATGCTCGAATCGCTGCAAAACGGCGTCGCCTCGCGCGGCTTTGTGCCGGGGCCCACGGTGAAGCTCGAGCGCGCCATCCATCACCTGCTGAACTATTATCTCGACCGCCTGTTGCAGGACGATGACGAATCCCGTGCCCGGCGCCAGGGCGACAGCCGGGCGGCGGTGGCGGACGCCGAGGCGGCGCATGGCGCGGCGCGCGACGGCGGCTATACCAAATCCTTTCACGCCGCCGAATGAGGAGCGTGCCATGACCAGCGAAAGCGATCTCACTCAGTTGTTCCGCGCCAATTTCGAACTGTGCGAGGCCGGCCCCGGGCAGACCGTCGCGGTGCTTTCCGAGGGTGATCTGCTGCCTGATTACCGCGCCGCTTCCCTGGCCGCGCTGCGCCAACTTGGCGCCACGGCGCTTGACGTCAACATCCCTTCCGAGGATGCCAAGGACGCCAGCTACCGCATCGCCAATCTCGGCCAGAACCCGTTGTCGCGCCACCCCGAGGCGCTGCAGCAATGCATCGATGCGGGCATGGTGGTCGATCATATGCTGCTGCTGTTTAGCCATGAGCAGATCGCCATGCAAAAGGCTGGCACGCGCATTCTGATGATCGTCGAGCCGGTGGAGATTTTAGAGCGCCTCTTCCCGAGCCCGGATCTGCGCCGCCGTGTCGAGGCGGCCGAGCAAAAATTCGCCGCCGCCAAGACGCTGCGCTTCACCAACGCGCTCGGCACCGATGTGACCTACCAGCTTGGCGGCATGCCGATGCTCACCGAATATGGCTACACCACCAAGCCCGGCCGCTGGGACCATTGGCCGGGCGGATTCATCGCCTCGCTGGCGGCGGACAAGGGCGTCAACGGGCGCGTGGTGATGGCGCCGAAGGACATCGTCTTCCCGCTCAAATGCTATATCGAGGAGCCGGTCGAATTCGTCATTCGCAATGGCTGGGTGGAAGAGATCAACGGCGCCAACCAGGCGGTGGAGCTGAAGGCCTTCATGGACGGCTATGACGACCGCCGCGCCTACGCGGTCTCGCATATCGGCTGGGGCCTGAACGAGGGCTGCGAGTGGAACCCGGTACTCCCCGGCATCGGCATGGACGGCCGTGCGCACTACGGCAATGTGCTGTTTTCGCTCGGCCCCGATACCGAATTCGGCGGCGACAACGACACGCCGTGCCATCTCGATCTGCCGATGCAGAACTGCAATCTCTGGCTCGATGACGAACTGATCGTCGAAGGCGGCGA
>JAPYQV010000168.1 GCA_029937205.1 Alphaproteobacteria bacterium | reverse complement strand
CAGCATGGTGATGGCGATGCCACCGCCGGCGATCCACATGCCGAGCACGATCGGAATTTTGTGCCCGTAGCGGTCCGACAGCGGGCCAGTCCAGAGTTGGCTGGCGCCCCACACCATGCCATAAATGCCGATCACCCAGCCGATCTCCGGCAGCGAGAGGCCGTGGCGCAACAGATAGACCGGGAAGAAGGCCCAGACCAATGCGTCGACAAATTTTTCAATGCAGCCGGCTTGCGAAAGTGCCGAGAGGGTGCGGTGGCGATAGGTGACGAGGGCGAAGATCTCGAACGTCGAGGGGTGCGCCGGCACATTTTCGGGAAAGCGCGGGCGCGGACCCTTGAAGCTGCCGCTGGCGAGCGCCTTGGCTTCCGCCTTGGCCCAGGGCAGCGTGTCTTTGGCCAGCGCGAAGGCGGCGACCAAGGCGACAATGATGACGGTGAGGCCAAAGATAAAGAGGCTCATGCGTGGGTCGAAATCGGCCGCCAAATAGCCGGTCGCCAGCGCGGCGATGGCAACGCCGCCATAGCCGGCGAATTCGTTGAAGCCGGTGGCTAGGCCGCGTTGCTCGGCGCGGGTAATATCGACCTTACTCGTCACCGTCATCGACCAGGCAAAGCCCTGATTGATACCGAGCAGAATATTGGCCGCAACGATCCAGTCCCACGATGGGCCGTAGAGAATCATGAATGGGATGGGAATGGCGGCCAACCAGCCCCACAGCAGCACCTTGCGCCGACCGAAGCGCTCCGACAGGCGCCCGGCGACGAAATTCATGGCACCTTTGACGAAGCCGAAGGCGATGATGAAGGCCATCAACAGAGTGAACGAGCCCGCCGCCATGCCGAACTCCTGCTCGGCCAGGGCGGGCACCACGTTGCGCTGCAGCCCGATGGTCAGACCGACGAAGAAAACCTGCAGAAGCTGCTGGCTGAATTGGCCGAGATTCTCCCGGATGCCATGGACATATTGGTTGATATCCTGGGCCGTATTCTGTGCACGCTGGTTCATGTCGTCGCCGATCCATTTCTCGTTGTCACCGGAAGGCTGTGGCCTGAGCTGCTTTTTCCATGGTCTTTTTCAGCGCCTTGCGCGCTCTCGGCCCAGCCGATTTCAAACAGATAAACCACAGATAAACCATTGACATAAAACTTATTTATGTTATTATCAATAATTCAATTGAATAACCAATTAATTGGCTATGGCAAAGTCAAGATTGTTGAAATTAGGCTCATATGAGGTTGTGCGAACCGGTGGTGCCGGTTTGATGGATGCCGCCGGGCGAATGACGCTGGGCGGATGTCACATGGTCGCAGACGTGGCGGCATTTCAGCGCGTCTCAGGCGGGGCCTTCTAGTGGCGGACGATTCCCCTAAATCCCAGATGTTCGAGCAATTTGCCGTGGTCGCCAAGGCGCTGGGTCATGGCAATCGGCTCGAATTATTGGAGCATCTCGCGCAGAGCGAGCACGCTGTGGAGGATTTGGCGGCGCTGTCCGGGCTATCGCTGGCCAACACCTCGCAGCATCTCCAGCGCCTGCGCCGTGCCGGACTGGTGCGTGCGCGGAAATCAGGTACCCAGGTGATTTACCGTCTGGCCGATGACGAAATTCTGGCCCTTGTCGGTGTCCTGCGCCGCGTGGCCGAACGCAACCTGGCCGAAGTCGACCGGTTGGTGAGCGGCTACTACGATTCGCGCGACAAATTGGAACCCGTTTCACGGCGCGAATTGTTACGCCGCATACGTGAGGGAACCGTCACCGTGCTCGATGTGCGGCCGAAGGCCGAATATCTCGCCGGGCATGTCGCCGGCGCACGCAACATCACTCCCGGTGAATTGGCGGAGCGGCTCGATGAGTTGAACGAAGGCCAGGAGATCGTCGCCTATTGCCGCGGCGCCTACTGCGTTTTCTCGTTTGAAACGGTGGCCCTGTTGCGCGACCGCGGCTTTAACGTTCGCCGGCTTGAAGATGGCTTCCCAGAATGGAAAGCCGCCGGCCTGCCCGTAGCCGTGGGAGCCACAGAGTAGAGTGCTGAGTAGAACGGCTGAGTAGAATGCTGGCGTTTGGCGGCGCGTTATTCCGCCGCCTCTGATCGCTCGACCCGGCGCCACGGGCGCTGGTTACGCATGCGCTCTGCGGCATCGAAGGCCGGGCCGAATGTCGGGCGCTCGATAAAGCGGCCCTTGCCGGGCTCGGCGCGGAGGTCGCCATCATGCCAGAGGAGGTTGCCCTGGCTCACCGTGCTGCGCGCCACGCCGGTTACGGTCATGCCTTCAAAGATATTGAAATCATTGGCCTGTTTGTGGGTCTTGGCCGAGATGGTGCGGCTCGCCTGGGGGTCCCAGACGGTGATATCGGCATCGGCGCCCACACGGATCGCCCCCTTGCGCGGGTAGATGTTGAAAATCTGCGCCGCGTTGGTGGAGGTGATGCGGACGAACTCGTTCGGTGTCAGTTTGCCGGTCTCGACGCCCTGATCCCACAGTATCGACATGCGGTCCTCGATACCGCTGGTGCCATTCGGGATCTTGGTGAAATCATCCTTGCCGGCTTCCTTGTCGGCATTGCAGAAGGCGCAATGGTCGGTCGCCGTGGTTTGCAGATTGCCCGATTGCAGACCGCGCCACAGTTCGCGCAAATGATCCTTGGGGCGGAACGGCGGGCTCATCACATGGGCGCGGGCGGAAACCGGGTCCGGATCGTAATAGACCGAATCGTCGATCACCAGATGCTGGGCCAGGCACTCGCCATAGACGCGCTGGCCTTCCATGCGCGCGCGCGTGATCTCCTGCAGCGCCTCGCGGCAGGTGACATGGACGATATAGACCGGGGTGTTGAGCAATTGGGCGATGCGGATGGCGCGGTTGGTGGCCTCGCCCTCGACCTCGGGCGGGCGCGATTGCGGGTGACCTTCGGGACCGGTAATACCGGCGGCGAGCAATTCCTGCTGCAGCAACCAGATCATGTTGCCGTCCTCGCAATGCACTGTCGCCACGGCGCCAAGCTCGCGGCAGCGCTGGAAGCTCTGCATCAGATGCTCGCCATCGAGCATGATGTCGTTCTTGTAGGCCATGAAATGCTTGAAGCTGTTGATGCCGTGCTCGCTGGTCAGTGTCGCCATATCTTCCGAGACCTGATCGCTCCAGTTGGTGATGGCTACATGGAACGAATAATCCGCCGGCGCCTTCTCGGAGCGTCCGCGCCACACATGGTAAGCATCGAGCGGCCGCTCATTGGCGGCCGGGATGACGAAATCGATGATCATGGTGGTACCGCCCGAGAGCCCGGCGGCCGGGCCGGTGAAGAAATCGTCGCCCGAGCGCACACCCATAAAGGGCAACTCCATATGGGTGTGCGGATCGATGCCGCCCGGCATCACCAAGGCGCCACCGGCATCGACCATCTCGGCGCCGGCCGGCACGTCGAGGTTCTCGCCGATCGCCTGGATCAAACCATCGGCGCAATAAACATCGGCGCGATAACTTTCCTCGGCAGTGGTGACGGTGCCGCCCCGGATGAGGAGTGACATGGTTCAAGCCCTCCTGGCTATCAGAGCAAATCCCGAGCAGGCGGAATCGCCTGCGACGACGATTTGCTTGCCCATTAAAATGTTCCCGCCGTTACTCGGCGGCTTGTGCGCGCTCGACGCGGCGCGGCGCATTGAGCGCGCGGTACGTCTTCACGCGATCGAACACGCTGGAATAGGTCGGTCGCGGGATATAGCGGCCGACGCCTTTCTCGACCTTCAGCTCCTTGCCGTCCCACACCTGCTTGCCCTGGCTGATAGTGGCGCGCGCGATGCCGGTGACCGTCATGCCTTCATAGAGGTTGAAGTCCATGTTGGAGTGGTGGGTCTTGACCGAAATGGTGCGGCTCGCGTTCGGGTCCCAAACCGTGAGGTCGGCATCGGCGCCGACACTGACAGAGCCCTTGCGTGGATGGATGTTGAAGATCTTGGCCGCCGCCGTGGAGGTCGCGCGGACGAAATCATTGGGCGTGAGCTTGCCGGTTTTCACGCCCTGGTCCCAGAGCACCGACATGCGGTCCTCGATGCCGCCGCAGCCGTTCGGCATGAGGGTGAAATTATCCCGTCCCAACGCCTTTTGCGGCGCGCAGAAAGCGCAATGGTCGCTCGCCGTGGTTTGCAGGGTGCCGGATTGCAGGCCGCCCCAGATCGCGTCGCGATGCTCTTTCGAGCGGAACGGCGGGCTCATCACATGCGCGGCGGCCTGGGTGAAATCGGGCAGATAGTGGGTCGATTCATCGATCACCAGATGCTGGACCAGGCACTCGCCATAAACCGCCTGGCCGTTGGCGCGCGCTTGCGCGATGGCGGCGAGCGACTGTTTGCAACTGCAATGCACCACATAGAGCGGTGCGTTGGCGACACCGGCAACGGTGATGACGCGATTTGTCGCCTCGCCTTCCACTTCCGGCGGGCGCGATTGCACATGGCCTTCCGGCCCGGTGATGCCCATGGCCAGAAGCTTGTTCTGCAAATGATAGATCATCTCACCGTTCTCGGCATGCACCGTGGCCATGGCGCCGAGCTCCTGGCAGCGGTCGAAGCTGTTGAGCAGGATTTCATCGTCGAGCATGATGGCGCCCTTATAGGCCATGAAATGCTTGAAGCTGTTGACGCCGCGCTCGCGCGTGAGGACGCCCATTTCCTTAGCGACCTGATCGCTCCACCAGGTAATGGCGACGTGGAAGGAATAATCCGACGGCGCTTTCTGGGCGTTGTTCATCCAGAAATCGTAAGCCTCGAGCAGGGATTGTTCGGGGTTGGGGATGACGAAATCGATGATCATGGTGGTGCCACCGGCCAGTGCCGACGACGGCCCGCTCATGAAATCGTCCGCCGTGACCGTGCCCATGAACGGCAGTTCCATATGGGTGTGCGGATCGATGCCGCCCGGGATCACCAGCGCCTCGCCGGCATCCACCACTTCGGCACCGGTTGGCGCCTCGAGATTCTCGCCAATCGCCTGGATCGCGCCCTCGGCGCAGTAGACGTCGGCGCGGTAGGTCTCTTCTGCCGTGACGACGGTTCCGCCCTTGATCAATAACGACATGATGCTCTCTCCCAATTGGACAATAATATTTGTCCGAACCTTAGCGCAAAACCGGCCCCTTTCGCTAGCCCCGCCAATCTTTATACGCGCTATCGGGGGCACAATTGACAGGCGCGAGAAAGCGCGGCTTTCTTAGGCACATGGAAAAGACACAGCAAAACAACAAATTGCCACTTGAAGGGCTGCGCGTCCTCGACCTCGCGACCTTCGTCGCCGGCCCGTTCAGCGCCGCGATTCTGGCCGAGTTCGGCGCCGAGGTGATCAAGATCGAGCAGCCGGGCGACGGCGATCCGTTGCGCAAATTCGGCACGCCGAGCCCCAATGGCGACGGCTATACCTGGCTTTCGGAGCAGCGCAACAAGCGTTCGGTGACGCTCGACCTGCGCAAATCGGCGGGCGCCGACATCTTTAAACGTTTGGTCAAAAGCGCCGATGTTCTGTGCGAAAACTTCCGCCCCGGCACGCTGGAAAAGTGGGGTCTCGGGCCGGAGATTCTGAAAGAAATCAACCCGCGCCTGGTGCTACTGCGCATCTCGGGCTATGGCCAGACCGGGCCCTACAAGAACCGCCCCGGCTTCGCCCGCATCGCGCACGCCTTCGGCGGCCTCACTTACCTGACCGGCGAACCCGGCGGGCCGCCGCTGACGCCGGGCTCGACCTCACTCGCCGATTATATCTCCGGCCTTTATGGCGCGCTCGGCATTATGCTGTCGTTGCGCGCGCGCGAGGGAACCGGGCGCGGCCAGGAGATCGACGTGGCGCTTTATGAATCGATCTTCCGCGTGCTCGACGAAATGGCGCCGCTCTACGCCGCCAACGGCTTCGTCCGCCCGCGCCTCGGGCTTGGCACGGCAAATGTCTGCCCGCACGGCCATTTCGAATGCGGCGACGGCGAGTGGGTGGCGATTGCGTGCACCAGCGACAAGATGTGGGTCCGCATGGCCGGGGTACTCGGCCGCCCCGAACTCGGTCCGGACGAACGCTACAAGACCGCCGCCGACCGAGTTGCCAACCGCGACGATGTCGACGGCCTGGTGAGCGCCTTCACCCTCTCTATGCCGCGCGACAAATTGATGGACGCCTGCGTCGCCGGCGATGTGCCGATCGCGCCGGTCTATTCCATCGCCGATATCTTCGAAGACCCGCAATATAAGGCGCGCGAGACCCTGGTGACGGTACAAGACAAAACGGCGGGCGAGATCACCGTGCCCAACGTCCTGCCGCGCCTCTCCGACACCCCCGGCCGCATCGACCATCTCGGCCCCGCTCTCGGCGATGGCATCCAGGCGATCTATGGCGACGAGTTAGGCTTCAGCGCGGAAGAATTGGCCGAGCTCAAGCGCGACGGCGTGATATAGGAAGATTCTCTTTTTTTTGGTCCCTCAAACGCCGGGCGGTCGCGTCCGCTCCCTTGGCTACCTC